>CAKUMG010000435.1 GCA_934667465.1 uncultured Actinoplanes sp.
GTACGGAGATGCAACCCTCCCTACGCTGCCGGGGATGTCCGACGGCGAGGGCGCAGACGGGACGACGTCCGAGCCCGGAGCGCCCGACGATCCCGGCGAGCTCAGCCCGGCGGCCGCCCGCACCCGGCGGGTGACCCGTTCCAGCGCCTCCAGCGCGGCGACGGCGTCCCCGGTCTCGAGCAGCCGGTCCTCGAGCACGGCCCGCAGCCGGCCCATGGTCGCCGACGCGGCCGCGCCGTGGCCGACCACGTCGCCGACGCTGAGCGCCAGCCGGCCGTCCGGCAGCGGCACGGCGTCGAACCAGTCGCCGCCCGCCGTGGTGCCGTCCTCGGGCAGCAGGCAGCTCGCGGCCGTCCGCGCCCGCGGCAGCACCGGCAGGCCCGCGGGCAGCAGCTCGCGCTGAAGCTCGGCGATGACCTCCCGGGCCCGGCCGAACCCGTGCTCGGCGGTCTCCGCCCGCTGCCGCTGGCGCACCCGGGCGGTCACGTCCTCGCAGACCAGCGTCGTGCCGACGACCGTGCCCGCGGCGTCGTGCCGGGCGGTCACCGTGAAGTCGTAGTACACGTCGGTCACCTCGCCGCTGTTGTCGCGGTCGAGCTGGATCAGCCATTCGCGGGCGACCTGGGTGACGCCGGTCCGGAAGACCCGCTCGTACATCTCGTAGATCTGCTGGCCGTGCAGTTCGGGGAAGACCTCCCGCACCGTCCGGCCGACCAGGCCCGCCCGATGGCCGACCATGTCCCGGTATGCGGCGTTGACCGCGATGATCCGGTGTTCCGGCCCCTCCAGGCCGAGTAGGACGACGGGGACGTGGTCGAAGATCCGGCGGATCCCGTCCGCCTCTCCCACGTCGGCGGACCAGTCCGGCTCGGCACCCGTCTGCATGGTCACCGGCTTCTCCTTCGTCGCGCCCAGCGCACCGGCATACCCCGGGGGACGCGTCCGGAACATTCTCCGGTCAAGCTCGCATCAGCCGATGGATTCCGCTCCCGCACATCGACACGGGGAGGCGGGGTCCCCAGTATGAAGCGAATCTGGGAGGAGGCCGGCATGACCGGGTGGTACGCGGAAGACGACGATGCATGCACGGTGTCCATCGCGGGTGACGTCGTCGTGGTGGTCGGCGAGCTGGACCAGGACACCGACTTCCTGCTGCGCGACGTGGTGACGGGGGCGCTCGCCGGCGGCCCGCGCTCCCTCGTCGCCGACCTGAGCGGGCTCACCTTCCTGAGCGCCGGCTCGGTGACGCTGCTGCTCGCCCTGCAGCGGGCTGCGGCGGAGGCCGGGTGCCGGCTGACCGTGACGGGGGTGACCGGGACGCCCGCCCGGGTGCTGGCCATCGCCGGCGTGCTCGACCTGCTCGCCGGGGCGCCCGCGGGCCCCGGGGGCGCGGGCTGTGCCGAGGAACACGTCGAGCGCTCCCGAACGGGTGCGGAGCGCTCCGAGCAGCGCCCACAGGACCCCTGACGTGCCGGAACGGGGCCCCGCCGGTGCCGCCACGGCGCCGGCGGAGGGCCCGGCAGCGGGTCCGGATTGTGCCGTACGCGGTCGGTGGCTCTACCGTTGATGTCGTGACCGACCTTTCCGAAGCCGAAACCACCGAGATCGAGGCGCCGCCCGAGCTCATCGCCACCCACTACCTGACGAGCATCGAGGACGTGGTGGAGCACCTGCGCGCCGCCAGCCAGCTCGGTCTCGGGGTCCGGCTCCGGACGTACCTGGAGACCGAGGAGGACGGCGAGACGCTCGCCGAGCGCTGGGAAGTCGACCTTCTCACCTCGTCCCCGGTGCACCACGAGGATGCCCCGGTCGAGTGACGGCCGTGGATTCGGAGAAGATGATGACTGACGACGTTCGCGACGAGCCCGCCGGCTTCGCGAGCCTGGGCCTGCGTCCCGAGCTGCTCGCGGCGCTGACCGCGCTGGGCTACGAGGAGCCGACCCCCATCCAGCGGGAGGCGGCCCCGCCGCTGCTGGCCGGCCACGACGTGCTGGGCCAGGCGGCGACCGGCACCGGCAAGACGGCCGCGTTCGCGCTGCCGCTGCTGCACAACCTGCCCCCGGCCCCGCGCGCCGGCGGCCCCTCCTCGCTCGTGCTGGTCCCGACCCGGGAGCTGGCCGAGCAGGTGTCGCAGGCCGTCGAGCGCTACGGCAGCAGCCTGGGCGTGCGCGTGCTGCCCGTCTACGGCGGCACCCCCATCGGCCGGCAGCTCGCGGCGCTCAAGCGCGGCGTCGACATCGTGGTCGGCACCCCCGGCCGCGTGCTCGACCACCTCGGCCGCGGCACCATCGACCTGACCGGGCTGCGCTCGGTCGTGCTCGACGAGGCCGACGAGATGCTCGACATGGGCTTCGCCGAGGACATCGAGGCGATCCTGGAGGAGACGCCGGCCGAGCGCCAGACCGTGCTCTTCTCGGCGACGATGCCGCCGCGGATCGACGCGATCGCCCGCCGCCACCTGCGCGAGCCGGTGCGCATCACGATGGGCCGCGCGACCCTGGCGGTCGGCGAGCTGCCGCTGATCCGGCAGAGCGCCTACCTGGTCGCCCGGATGCACAAGCCCGCCGCCCTGGGCCGCATCCTCGACGTCGAGGACCCCACCGCGGCGATCATCTTCTGCCGCACCCGCGAGGAGGTCGACGAGCTCACCGAGCTGCTCAACGGCCGCGGCTACCGGGCCGAGGCGCTGCACGGCGGGCTCAGCCAGGACCAGCGCGACCGGGTCATGACCCGGCTGCGCGCCGGCACCACCAAGCTGCTGGTCGCCACCGACGTCGCCGCCCGTGGTCTCGACGTCGACCTGCTGACCCACGTCGTCAACTACAACGTGCCGTCGGCCCCCGAGGCCTACGTGCACCGCATCGGCCGGGTCGGCCGCGCCGGCCGGCAGGGCGCCGCGATCACCCTGGTCGAGCCGCGCGAGCAGCGGATGCTCTCCGCCGTCGAGCGGCTCACCCGCCAGCCGGTCACGATCGAGGACGTCCCCTCGGTGGCGGACCTGCGCTCGCGGCGGCTGGCCCGCACGCGGGCCGCGATCGCGGCCACGCTGGGGACCTCCGGTGCGGTCTCCGGCGACGCCTCCGATGAGCCCGTCGCCGGGGTCAGCCCGGAGGAGCTCGAGCGGTTCCGGGGCATCCTGGAGGAGCTGACCGGCGAGCACGACCTCGAGACGGTGGCCCTCGCCGCGATCCGCATGCTGCATGAGGCATCCGGGGGCGACGGCGACGACGCCGAGATCCCACCGGTGGCCCGGTCCCCGCGCGACAAGCGGGACAGGGTCCGCGACCCGCGCGGCGACCACCGCCGGGGCGAGCGGCACGACGACGACGGTCCGGGCCGCCCCAGCCGCGGGCGTCCGGCCAACGCCGGCTCGGCCCGGCTGTTCCTGGGCATCGGCCGCCGCTCGGGCCTGCGCCCGCAGGACATGGTGGGTGCGATCGCCGGTGAGTCGGGGCTCAATGCCCGCGACATCGGCGCCATCGAGATCCAGGACCGGTTCGCGCTGGTCGAGGTGCCGGAACCGGCCGCGGACATGGTCATCGCCGCGCTGCGGCGGGCGACGATCCGGGGCCAGAAGCCCACGGTGCGCCGCGAGCGTCCCTTCCGCTGACGGGGGACGCCTGCCGGGTGATCCGGGCCGGGTGACATGTGCCGGGTGTTCCGCCGCTGACGCGGTGGGGCACCCGGTTCGTCGTTTCCGCAGTCGTTTCCGCCGTCGTCGAGCCGTCGGCACGCTGCGGGCGGGCCGGCGGTGTGGGCAGGCCGGTGGCGGGCCAGCGGAGTGAGCGGGCCGTCGGTGTGGGCGGGCTGCCGGGTGGTCGGTGTGGGCGGGGGCGAGGTGGGCGCCTCGCCCCCGGTGGAGCGATGGAGGGAGCCGGGTCGCGCGGTCGGGTTTCTCGGTCGGAGGGACAGGGCTATGGGAGCGCTTCCATCGATGAATGTAACAGCGTTTACGTGGTCGTAACAACCGTCAACCGGTGGCCGTGCAGGTCAGGGCCGGGGTGGCAGGCGTGCCGGCGGCGATGAAGCCGAACGACGTGCGTCCTCCCGCGGCCAGGGCGCCGTTGTAGGAGGCGTTCGACGCGGTGACCGCGCCGCCCGCGGCCGCGACCGTGGCGTTCCAGGACTGCGACACCGTGGGCGCGGTGCCGTAGGCCAGGTTCACCCGCCACGAGCGGATCGCCGCCGAGCCCGCCGTCACGGTGACGTCGGCCTGGTAGCCGCCCTGCCATTGCGAGGCCAGCGTGTACGAGGCCGTACAGCCCGCGGAAGGCGGGTTCGAGGGCGGCGGGTTCGAGGGCGGCGGGGTGGTGGGTGTGGTGCCGCCCCCGCCGAACGTGACGTCGCTGCAGAAGTAGTACGACTGGTCGGCGTGGCTGGCCTGCCAGATCGTGTAGACCATGGCCCGGTCGCTGCGCCCGGAGAGGCTCACCGGGATCTCGACCGCCCAGCCGCCGGTGGTGGGCGTCCACTGCGACAGCGGGGTGTTCCCGAGCTGGGCCACCAGGTCGAGATCCGACCACCTCAGGGCGGTGGTCTGCGGATTGAACCCGGGCTTGGTGACGTACACGCGCAGGTAGTCGGCGCCGTGGCCCGCGCCGTCGAGCAGTCGCACCCGGAACGAGTTGCCGAGCGCGGTCGTCCGCCAGTTGCCGGGCACGTCCATCGCGGCGTAGCGCCCGTTCTCGGTGCGCCCGCCGCTGCAGAGCTGGCCGTCGGGGATGGCCGCCTGATGGTTGCCGGCGACGCCCTCGCGGTAGAGGCCGTTCCAGTTCCACATGGCGTTCGGGTCGGCCTGCCAGGCCTGCCAGCACATGGGGTCCTCGGTGGCCATGCGCGGATTCTGGAAGTCCGAGCCCCACCGTTCGTAGCAGCCGTAGTTGCGGGAGGCCGGGCCGGTCACGTTGCCGTGGGCCGCGGCCGGGCCGGAGGGTGACAGGACGGCGAACAGGGTCGCGGCGAGGATGCCGGCGATCACCCCGAGCACCAGTCCCGTGCGGGACGGGGATTGTGCGGACATGGGGGTTCAGCACTCCTGAACTCGTGGGTTCGAGGTGGGTGGCGGGGACCTGCCCGGGGTCTCCCGCCCGCCGCGCGGCTCCGGCGACAGTGCTACCCGGCAGCCTCGCCAAGGAATCCATAATTGTCAATGGATGATCGGCCGGTAGGATGCGCGGCCGGGGATCATGGCAGCCGGTCCCGGGCACCCGCGGGCGCCCGGGCGCGGCCCGCGGGGGAGGCGGACGGCAGCGTGGAACGCAGGCTCGACCGGGAGCGGTACCGGAACTCCCGGGACCACCAGGCGCCGCCGGGGATGGTCGCGCGGGCGACGGCGGCGCGGCTCGCCGGCGACTGGCGCGCGGCGTGCGCGGCGGCGATGGTCGACGTGGAGCTGCGGCTCGGGGACGTCGCGGCCCGGTTCGGGGCGGCCGAGGCGGGCCGGATCGAGGCGGACCTGGCCGGCTTGGCCCCGGACCTGCTGCGCCGGCACCTGCCCGGGGCCCGCGGCGGCGCTGGCGCTGGTCGGCGCCGCCCGCCGGCTCGGCATCGCCGCCAAGGCCCGGGAGGTCCGCAACGTCGAACTCGAGGCGCCGCCAGAAGGCCCGGTCCTGCGCCTGCGCCCGGTCGTCGTACGGGCCGTAGCAGTCGGCGCGGATGGTGACGGGATCGATGACCAGGTCGACATCCTGAAGGGCGCACTGGACTATGTGAACACCCATCCTAAG
>CAKUMG010000436.1 GCA_934667465.1 uncultured Actinoplanes sp.
GCGTCCGCCCGACGAACAGCACGTCGTCCTCGCGCGCGTAGTCGACCAGCGCCGCACCGGGCCGGTCGAGCACGGTCACGGAATTGATCTGCACGTCCGGCGGCATCCCGCCCAGCGCATCCGCGAAACACTCCCGAATCAGCTGCCGGGCCGCGTCCCGCCCCCGCACGTACACCGCATCCGTACCGTCGAGATCCCAGGCGCGCACCGCACGCAGCGGCACGCCACGCCGCCGCGCCTCCCGGTCCTGTCGGTCCCGCTTCGTACGGTGTCGGGCGTGGACGTGGTGCAAGGAACCTTCGACGAGCTCGGGCGCCCGCTGGCCGACGTCACCTTCTGCGTGGTCGACCTCGAGACGACCGGCGGCGAGCCCGTGTACGCCTCGCCCCGCCAGATCCTGCAGCGGCAGCTCGACCGGCTCGCCGGGCACGGCCTCACGGCGTACGCGGGAACCGAACTTGAATTCGTCCTTTATCGCGACAGTTATGAGCAGGCGTGGTCGCAGAACTACCGTGACCTGACCCCTGCGAACCAGTACAACGTGGACTATTCGCTGCTCGGGACCGCCCGGGTGGAGCCGCTGCTGCGCCGCATCCGCAACGAGATGGCCGGCGCGGGACTGGTCCCGGAGAGCGCCAAGGGCGAGTGCAACCTCGGCCAGCACGAGATCGCCTTCCGGTACGCGGACGCGCTGACCGCCGCCGACGGCCACGTCGTCTACAAGAACGGCGCGAAGGAGATCGCCGCCCAGGAGGGCCTGGCGCTGACCTTCATGGCGAAGCCGAACGAGCGCGAGGGCAACTCGTGTCACATCCACTTCTCCCTGCGCGGCGAGGACGGCCGGTCCGCGATGCTGAGCGACGACGGCCCGGCGCACCTCTCCGTCACGGGGCAGCGGGTGCTGGCCGGGCTGCTCGCCACCATGCGCGAGTTCAGCCTGCTCTTCGCGCCCAACATCAACTCCTACAAGCGCTACCAGCCGGGCTCGTTCGCCCCGACGGCGCTGCGCTGGGGCGTCGACAACCGCACGTGCGCGCTGCGGATCGCCGGTCACGGCCAGGGGATGCGGGTGGAGAACCGGGTGCCGGGCGGCGACGTGAACCCGTACCTGGCGATCGCGGCGCTGGTCGCGGGGGCGCTGCACGGGATCGAGAACGAGCTGACGCTGGAGGACGAATTCCGGGGCAACGCGTACGGCGACGCGAGCGCGCCGCGGGTTCCGACGACGCTGCGGGACGCGCACGACCTGTGGGCGGCAGGGCCGGTCGCGGCGGCCGCGTTCGGAGAGGACGTGGTGGCGCACTACGCGAACATGGCCCGGGTGGAGCTGGCCGCCTTCGACGCCGCGGTCACGGACTGGGAGTTGCGGCGCGGCTTCGAGAGATTGTGATGTGAGTGGGGTTTCTGGCCTACCGCGTCCGGGGTCGGTGACGTGTGATGATCTCGGCGGGAGGTGGCATGGAGAGCTATGACGTGATCGCTCCGGCGACGGGGGCGGTGCTGACCACCGTACGGCTGAACGGGGTGGCCGAGACGGACGCGGCGATCGAGCGGGCGGCGCGCGCGTTCGAAAGGTGGCGTGCCGTGGCGCCGGGGGACCGGGCGCGGCTGCTGCGGCGGTTCGCGGCCGTGGTCGACGCGCACGTCGAAGAGCTTGCCGAGCTGGAGGTACGCAACGCGGGCCACACGATCGGCAACGCGCGCTGGGAGGCGGGCAACGTCCGCGATGTGCTCGACTTCTTCGCGGGCTCGCCCGAGCGGTTGTCCGGGCGGCAGATCCCGGTCGCGGGTGGGCTCGACGTGACGTTCCACGAGCCGCTCGGTGTCGTCGGGATCATCGTGCCGTGGAACTTCCCCATGCCGATCGCGGGCTGGGGGTTCGCGCCGGCCCTGGCGGCGGGCAACACCGTGGTGCTCAAGCCGGCCGAGCTGACGCCGCTGACCGCGCTGCGGCTCGCCGAGCTGGCCCTCGAAGCGGGTCTGCCGGAGGACGTGTTCACCGTGCTGCCCGGCCGGGGTGACGTGGTGGGGCAGCGGTTCGTGACCCATCCGGCGGTCCGCAAGGTGTGCTTCACCGGGTCGACGGCCGTGGGCAAGTCGATCATGGCGGGCTGCGCCGACCAGGTGAAGCGGGTCACCCTGGAGCTGGGCGGCAAGAGCGCGAACATCGTGTTCGCCGACGCCGACCTGGAGCGCGCCGCCGCCGCGGCACCCGGCGGGGTCTTCGACAACGCCGGCCAGGACTGCTGTGCGCGCTCGCGGCTGCTCGTGCAGGAGTCCGCATACGACCGCTTCCTCGAACTGCTCGAACCGGCCGTCAAGGCGTTCCGGGTGCAGGACCCGGCGCTCGAGACGGCGGAGATGGGCCCGCTGATCTCCGCGGCGCACCGCGAGCGGGTCGCCTCCTACACCGACGGCGCCGACGTGGCCTTCCGCGGCAGCGCCCCCGACGGCGGCGGCTGGTGGTTCCCGCCGACGGTGCTGCTCGCGGCCTCGCCCGCCGACCGGCACTGGCGCGAGGAAGTGTTCGGGCCGGTCGTCTCGGTGCTGCCCTTCCGCGACGAGGCGGAGGCGGTCGCGCTCGCCAACGACACCGAGTACGGCCTCTCCGGCTCGATCTGGACCCGGGACGTGGGCCGGGCGCTGCGGGTGTCGCGGGCCGTCGACGGCGGCAACCTCAGCGTCAACTCGCACTCGTCGGTGCGCTACTGGACGCCGTTCGGGGGCATGAAGCAGTCGGGGCTCGGGCGCGAGCTCGGGCCGGACGCGGTGCTGGGATTCACCGACGTCAAGAACGTGTTCATCTCGACGGAAGAGTGAGGGCCTGCGCAGTGGAGCGTTTGCAGGATCGCGTCGCGGTCATCACCGGTGCCGGCAGCGGCATCGGGCTGGCCACCGCCCGCCGGTTCGCGGCCGAGGGCGCCAGGGTCGTGGCCGTCGACATCTCGGCCGACGCGGGCAAGGCGGCCGCCGACGAGGTGGGCGGCGAGTTCGTGGCGTGTGACGTCAGCGACGAGGAGCAGGTCCGCGCGCTCTTCGACGGGGTGGCGGAGCGTTACGGGCGGGTCGACATCGCCTTCAACAACGCGGGCATCTCGCCGCCCGAGGACGACTCGATCCTGACGACCGGCATCGAGGCGTGGGAACGCGTGCTCAGGATCAACACCACGAGCGTGTTCTTCTGCTGCAAATATGCGATCCCGCACATGCAGCGGCAGGGCAAGGGCTCGATCATCAACACGGCGTCCTTCGTGGCGCTGCTCGGCGCGGCCACCTCGCAGATCGCCTACACCGCCAGCAAGGGCGGCGTGCTCGCGATGACCCGCGAGCTCGGCGTGCAGTTCGCCCGCGAGGGCATCCGGATCAACGCGCTCTGCCCGGGCCCGGTGGCGACCCCGCTGCTCATGGAGCTGTTCGCCAAGGACCCCGAGCGCGCGGCCCGCCGCCTGGTGCACGTGCCGATGGGCCGGTTCGCCGAGCCGGAGGAGATCGCCGCCGCGGTGGCGTTCCTGGCCAGCGACGACGCGTCGTTCATGACCGCGGCACAGTTCGTCGTGGACGGTGGCATCACCGGGGCGTACGTGACACCCCTCTGAGGACTTTTTCGTGCCACCTTTGTTTAGGGGTGGTGATTGGCGGGCACCGATTTTGGCACGCTCCCCTGACGGGAAGCGAAGGAGTCGGATCCCCGCTGGTGGATGCTTCGAACGCTGCATCGGTGGGCCGCATCGACTCGGGCGCGGCGTCAGCCCAGCTGGGCGGCGCCGCGCGCCCGTGTCTAGGCCGCATCGGGGTTGATCTCCTGCAGCCCCGCCGGGGTTGATCTCTCGCGGAAAGCGGCTAGGTTGGCGAGGATGCGTCCCGTCATCGGCATCACCACCTACGTGGAGCCCGCGACCTGGGGGGTCTGGCACGATCTGCCCACCGCGCTGATCCCGCACGACTACGTCGCCGCCGTGACGGCGGCCGGCGGACGGGCGGTGCTGCTGCCCCCGGACGACGTCGACGCCGACGTGCTGCGCGTGCTCGACGGGCTGCTGCTGTCCGGCGGTGCGGATCTCGACCCCGGGCTGTACGGGCGGGAGCCGGAGCCGCTGACCGTCAGCCGCCCCGAGCGCGACGCCGCCGAGCTGCTGCTGGCCCGGGCCGCGCTCGCGCGCGACCTGCCAGTGCTCGGCGTTTGCCGGGGCATGCAGCTGCTGGCGGTCGCGGCCGGCGGGTCGCTGCACCAGCACCTGCCGGACGTGCTGGGGCACGAGGGTCACCGGCCGGCGCCCGCGGTGTACGGGCATCAGGAGGTCGCGTTCGAGCCCGGCAGCCGGATCGCGGCGCTGATGGGCGAGGACCGGGCGGTGCGCTGCTACCACCACCAGGGGGTCGCGGACGCGGGGTCACTCACTGTCACCGGCCGGACGCCGGACGGCCTCGCGGAGGCGGTCGAGGATCCGGCGAAGATGTTTGCACTGGGCGTGCAGTGGCACCCTGAAGTGGTACGCGACAAACGCATATTCGGAGCGCTGGTCGCCGCCGCCTCCCACCCGGACGGGTGAACGGGCCCGCGGTGGGGACTATGCGGCGGCCGCCGACGCTTGTCACACGGCAAAGGGTCGGACCGATCGACTCGCGGAGCGTGAACCGCCGGCGTGACGGCGGGTCCGCGGACCGCGGCGCGGTGCACGCAGCGTCGGCACGCCGGCGCGACCGGCCCGGGCGCGACGAGGCGCACAACCATCCCCAGGCCGTCGGCCGGTGCGGGCTAAGAACACGCCCGCGCCCGCCGATGACGAAGTTTTACCGGACGAGGAGGAACCCACTCCGATGCGCAGGCCTTTGATCGGACTGACTGCGTACGCGCAGCAGATCCAGTACGGCGGCACCGACCTCATGGCCGGGATGCTGCCCATGTCCTACGTCAAGGCCGTGCACGCCACCGGTGGCCGCGCGGTGCTGATCACCCCGGACGACCCCGGCACCGACGTGCTCGAATCCCTGGACGGCATCGTGTTCGCCGGCGGCGGCGACATCGACCCGGCGCACTGGGGTGCGCCGCGGCACCCGGCGACCGAGACCGACGAGGTCCGCGACGAGTCCGAGCTGCTGCTCATGCGCGCCGCGCTGGAGGCCGACCTGCCGGTGCTGGGGGTCTGCCGGGGCATGCAGATGATGGCGGTGGCGACCGGCGGCTCCCTGCACCAGCACCTGCCCGACCTGGTCGGCCACGAGCGGCACCGGGCCGCCGCGGGCACCGACCCGCTCGCGGCGGACGCGTCCGCGTTCGGCCGGCACGACGTCGAGCTGCAGGAGGGGTCGGTGGCCCGGGCGCTGCTCGGCACGCGGCTGACCGTGAACTCGTTCCACCACCAGGGGGTCGACGACCCGGGGGCGTTCACGGTCAGCGGCTGGTGCCCCGACGACCGGGTCGCGGAGATCCTCGAGGGCCGCGATCACGCGTTCGCGCTCGGCGTGCAGTGGCACCCGGAGCGTACCGGCGATCTGCGGGTCTTCAAGGCGCTCGCGGAGGCGGCCGCCCGCCGCTCCGGCCCGGCCCGCACCACCCTGGCGGCCTGACGGCGACCGTCCGGCCCGGCCGGTGCCGCCGGGCCGGCGGGCGCCACGCCGCGTCGCCAGGCGCGGACCGGGGTTGTCGTGCCGGGCGGGCTGACTACGGTTAGCGTGCAGGTCGGAAAAGGACCGGCACGACC
>CAKUMG010000437.1 GCA_934667465.1 uncultured Actinoplanes sp.
GTTCCAGAGCACGGCGACCTTGCTGCCGTCGCCGGTGAGCGCGAACGTCTCCACGTCGCCGTCGGGCTCGCCGGCGACGACCTCGCGGCCGTGCAGGAGCACCGAGCGCTCGCCCGCGTCGCTGCGCGCGTAGACCGTGCCGTCCGGGGCGAAGCAGGCCTGCTCGCCACTGGTCACGTACGTCTCGGTGCCGGTCGTCAGGTCGTGGACCGCGGCGTAGCGGCCGCCGCGCGGGCCGTGCCGCAGCAGCGCGCGCGAACGGTCCGGGGACACGTCGAACAGCGAGACCAGCTCGCCGGTCGCGACCACCGACCGGGTACCGTCCTCGGCGTCGATCAGCAGCGCGGTGGTGAGGTTCTCGGTGACCGCCAGCAGCGGCCGGCCCGGCAGCCAGCGCACGTTCTCGGCGCTGTCGCCGCCGAACCCGGCCACCTGGTGCAGCGCCGAGCCGTCCGGGCGGACCAGCCAGACCTCGGTGCGCGGTGCGCCGCCGGGCGCGATCACGCAGGCCAGCCAGCCGCCGCCGTGCGACCAGTGCACCGACACGACCGGTTCCCCGCCGGTGTCGACGAGGAACGTCAGGTCGCTGCCGACCGGCTGCACCCAGATCGCCGGCGAGCCGCTGCGGTCCGACACGTACGCGGCGTGCCGGCCGTCCGGCGACAGCGCCGGCGACCAGCTGCCCGCCACTTCGGAAGGGTAGGAATCCCTGGTCAGCCAGCCGGCCGGAAGCACGGTGACATCGTTCCGGTTGAGCTGACCGGTCATGGGTCCTCCTTCGCGTCCCCTACTGAATGCCCTTGTCCTGCAGCCACATCTCGAGCAGTGCGATCTGCCACAGCTGGTTGGCCCCGAGGGTGGTACGTGGAGTGTTCGGGTCCGCCAGCAACGCGTCAACATAGTCCGTCCGGAAGAGTGCCCGCTCCCGGGCCGCCGGTGCGTGCAGCGCGTCGCGGACCATCTCCAGCATCGTGCCTTCGAGGTGGCGGATCCCCGGAACCGGGAAGTAGCCCTTCGTGCGGTCGATGACCTCGTCGGGGACCACCCCGCGGGCCGCGTCCTTGAGCACCCCCTTGCCGCCCTGCGCCAGCTTGAGCTCGGGCGGGCAGGCCGCCGCGAGCTCGACCAGCTCGTGGTCCAGGAACGGTACGCGCGCCTCCAGACCCCAGTCCATCGTCATGTTGTCGACCCGTTTGACCGGATCGTCGACCAGCATCACCTGCGTGTCGAGTCGCAACGCCGCGTCGACCGAGGTCTCGGCGCCGGGCCGGGCGAAGTTCGCCGCGACGAACGCCCGGCTGACGTCCTCGTCGAGGAACCACCGCGGGTTGAGCTGGCGGGCGAGGTCAGCGTGGGGACGATCGAAGAATTCCTGCGCGTACGCATCCACGGCGCGCTCGCGCGGCACGCCGGCCAGCGGCGGGTACCAGCTGTAGCCCGCGAGGATCTCGTCGGCACCCTGCCCCGACTGGACCACCTTGACGTGCTGCGCCACGTCCTCGCTGAGCAGGTTGAACGCGATCGCGTCGTGGCTCACCATGGGCTCGCTCATCGCCGCGACGGTCCGCGCCACGGCGGGCAGGAACCGGTCGCGGCCGATCCGGATCTGGTGGTGCCGGGTGTCGAACTGCTTGGCGATGATGTCCGAGTACGCGAACTCGTCGCCGCTCTCCCCCGCCGCCGGCTCGAAGCCGATGGAGAACGTGGTGAGCCCCCGCTGCCCCTGCTCGGCCAGCAGCGCCACGATGTACGACGAGTCGAGCCCGCCGGAGAGCAGCACGCCCACCGGCACGTCGGCCACCATCCGCCGCTCGACCGCGGTCCGCAGCGAGGCGTGGATCGCGCCGGCCCACTCCTCGCGGGTGGACGGGGTGTCGATCCGGGAGTGCGACGCCTCCCAGTAGAAGGTCTCCGTCGAGTGCCCGTCCGCGCGGATGACCCGTACGGTCGCGGGTGGCAGTTTCCGCACCCCGGCGAGGATCGTCCGCGGCGCGGGCACCACCGAGTGGAACGTCATGTAGTGCTGCAGCGCCACCTTGTCGAGGGATTTGTCGACGTCACCGGCGGCGAGCAGGGCGGGCAGCGTCGACGCGAAGCGCAGCCGGCCCGGGGTCTCGGCGAGGTACATCGGCTTGATGCCCAGCCGGTCGCGGGCCAGCATCACCGTGCCGCTGCCGTGCTCCACGATCGCGAAGGCGAACATGCCCAGGAAGTGCGTGACACAGTCGGCGCCCCAGCGGTGGTACGCCTTGATGATCACCTCGGTGTCCGAGGTCGACCGGAACGTGTACCCGTGGCCGCGCAGCTCGTCGCGCAGCTCCTGGTAGTTGTAGATGCAGCCGTTGAACACCAGGGACAGGCCGAGTTCCTCGTCCACCATCGGCTGCGTCCCGGCCTCGGACAGGTCGATGATCTTCAGCCGCCGGTGACCCAGCGCCACCGGGCCGTGGTGCCACAGGCCCTCGGCGTCCGGGCCGCGGTGCTCCAGGCAGGGCAGCATCCGCCGGACGGCCCCGGGGTCTGCCGCCCGGCCGTCGAACCTCAGCTCGCCGCCGATTCCGCACATGACTTCTCAACCTCCACGGGTTCCGTTTCGGGGTCATTTCCTCGCTGTGAAAGGGGCTACCCCATCAGCCAGGTGTCCTTCGAGCCGCCGCCGCGCGACGAGTTGACGATCATGCTGCCGGCGGGGGCGACGCGGGTCAGGGCGGCGGGAGCCACCACCGACTCGCGGCCGGTGAAGACGAAGGCGCGCAGGTCGACGTGGCGCGGCGCGAGCTGGTGGCCGTCGAAGACCGGGTGGGTCGACAGCTGCACCACCTCCTGGGCCACCCAGCGGTGCGGAGCGGTGCGGATCTGACGCCGTACGGCCGACAGGTCCTCCTCGCTCGCATGCGGGCCGATCACGATCCGGTCGCCGCCGTAGCCGTCCACCGGCTTGCAGACGAGCTCGCCGAGCCGGCCCAGCACCTCCTCGCGCTGCTCCGGGATGCCGCAGAGATAGGTCGGCACGTCCGCGAGCAGCGGCTTCTCGCCCAGGTAGTACTCGATCAGCTGCGGCACGTACGCGTACACGGCCTTGTCGTCGCCGATGCCGTTGCCGAGCGCGTTCGCCAGCACGACGGTCTCGCCGTGCAGCGCGGTGACCAGGCTCGGGCCCAGCGGCATGCCGTCCGCGCCGGGCGAGTGCACCAGGCTGTCCTCGCCCATCCGCAGGTAGATCACGTCGACCCGGTGCTTGCGGCCGTTCGCGACGCGGTGCACCCGGCCGTCGTCGACCAGCAGCTCGGTGCTGCGGACCACCGGCACGCCCATCGACTCGGCGAGCATCCGGTGCTCGAACCACGCCGAGTCGTCGGGGCCCTGGCTGAGCACGACCACCTGCGGGTCGTCGCCGGCGGCGGGCCCGGCGGCCGCGACCAGCGCCTCGAGCAGCAGCTCGGGGGTGCGCGCGAGGTCGAGCAGCCCGGCGGGGCGGGGCAGCTCGGGCAGGACCGTCTCGGTCAGCCGGCGGTTCTGCATGGCATAGGCGATCCCGGACGGCACCCGCAGGTTGTCCTCCAGCACGCACCACTTGCCGCCGGCGTCGCGCACCAGGTCGACGCCCGCGACCTGAGCCCGGACGCCGGGACGGGAGACCAGGGCGCCGCTGGGCCGCAGCTCCGGGGAGCCGTCGATGACCCACTCGGGCACCACGCCGTCCTTGACCACGGCCCGGTCGCCGTAGACGTCGTTGATGAACGCGTCGAGGGCCCGCACCCGCTGCACCAGCCCGGACCGCAGCCCCGTCCACTCGTCCGCGGGCACGATCCGCGGCACCAGGTCGAACGGGAAGAGCCGGGTCGACGCCTCGCCGGCCACGCTGAACGTGACGCCGCGGGCGCGCTGCTCGTCGTCCCGGGCGTCCTCGCGGCGGCGCAGGCCGGCCGGTCCGAGCGCACTCAGGACATTGACGATCCCCTCGTACGCGGGAACGACATCACCGTTCGGGAACGCCTCGTCGCCGACGGCCGCGTACGGGGTGAGCCCGGCCGGCACGCTGCGCCCCTCGGGGCCGATGCCCGTGGCACCGCCGCGGGTGTCCGCCACGATCAGGTCCACCACGTCGGAGATCCGGCCGCGGCGCGCCATCGCGCGGCGCTGGCGGGCGGCCGAGCTGCCCCGGCTCAGGACCTGCACGGACAGGTCGAACACCTGCTCCCAGTCGCCGAGCTCCTCGAGCTGCGGGCGCAGGTCGCCGACGAGCCGCTCCACGGCCACCGCGGCGGGCACCGGCGCGGGCGAGTGCAGCAGGCCCAGCAGCTCGCCCTCGAGCCCGGAGCGCGCGGCCCGCCACATCGCCGCCCGGTGCAGCGGCTGCGGGGTCGGGCGGTAGGGCTTGCCGGCCCGGTAGTCCTGCTGGGCGCGGAGCACCAGGCCCCGGAACAGCCCGGCGAGCAGCACGACGGTGTCGGCGTCGGGGCTGGAGTCGGTGACCCGGAGCTCGACGGTGGGGACGTGCGCCGACGGGCGTACGTCGAAGTAGACCATCTTGGGGTCGCTGATCGTGCCCGAGGCGATGAGGTCGTCGACGAGCGCGTCGAACTCGGCGGCGCTGTTCAGCTCGCCCGGGTCGCCGGCGGTGGGCCAGCGCATCCAGACCAGCGAGCGCACGCTCGCGTACCCGCTGTCCTCGCCCATCCAGTAGGGCGAGCTGGTGGAGAGCGCCAGCAACGTCGGCAGGGCCGGGGCGACCCGCTGGGAGACCGCGACGGCCTCGTCCCGGTCGGGGACGCCGACGTGCACCTGCGCGCCGCAGATGAGCTGCTCGCGGGCGAGCATCTGGTATTCGTCGACCATCCGCTGGTAGCGCGAGGTCGGCGTGACCGGCAGCGAGTCGAGGTCGACCACGGGGACCGTGCCCGCGGCGACCAGGCCGAGCCCGAGCGACTCGGCGACGCCGATGGCCTCGCGCCGCAGCGAGACGATGCCCTCGCGCAGGTCGTCGAGGCCCGCGGCCACGGGGGTGTTCGTCTCGACCACCGAGCGGTGCAGCTCGGCGGAGAAGTGCGCCTCGTCGAGCCGCTCGAGCACCTCGGGCGCCCGCGGCACGAGCTCCCGGGTCCGGAGATCGACGACGTGCAGTTCCTCCTCCACGCCGAGCGTGAGCCCGGCCGGTGCGGCGATGCCGCTCTCGTCGCCGGCGCTGACCTTCAGTGACTCCGTCATCAGACCGCCCGATCCTTCTCTCGCTGCTCGCTGGCTGCCGGCATGAAGCCTCGTCAGCCCATGTGGCGAACCTGTCACGTGCCCATTTCCGGCTCGCGCCATGCATGATCAGCCATGCCGTGCGTGACACTGCTCGATGGCACGCTCCCACGCACCGTAATGAGCGCACGGCTGTGCAATTTCCCACGAGGGGTGTGAGGAATTGACGTCCGACAATTAGCATCCGCAGATGTACGTATTCGACTTCACCGCGGGCCACAAAGACATGAAAGATCTGCTCGGCGGCAAGGGTGCGAACCTCGCCGAGATGACCCGGCTCGGATTACCGGTGCCACCCGGATTCACGATCACGACCCAGGCGTGCCGGGAGTTCCTGGCCACCGGCGAGGAGCCCGCGGGGCTGGCCGCCGAGATCGACGAGCACCTCGCCGCCCTGGAGGCCGCCATGGGCCGCAAGCTGGGCGACAGCGAAGATCCACTGCTGGTTTCCGTA
>CAKUMG010000438.1 GCA_934667465.1 uncultured Actinoplanes sp.
GGTGGGTGATGACCCGGATCCGGGACACCATCCGCACCGACGAGCAGAGCCGGCGCGCCCACCCGGCGTCGGAGGCGTCGCCGCGCGGCTTCTCGAGCACGTCGACGGCGCCCGCGGCCAGCGCGTTGTACGTACTGAACAGCTCCTGCCGGTCCGCCGAGGACACCACGAGGATCGGGGTCGGGAACTCGGCCATGATGTGCTCGGTGGCCTGCAGCCCGCTCATCGTGGGCAGCATCATGTCCATGGTCACGACGTCGGGGCGCAGCCGGCCGACCATCTCGACGGCCTGCCCGCCGTCGGTGGCCTCGCCCACGACCTGCAGCTCCGGGTCGGCGGCGAGCGATTCGCGCAGGTGGTGACGCATGGTGGCGGAGTCCTCGACCAGCAGCACTCGGATCATGCGGGCACCAGCCTCCGGATGTGGGCGAGAAGCTCCTCCTGGTTGAACTCGCCCTTGACCACGTACGCGCTGGCGCCGGCCGCCGCGCCGCGCGCCCGGTCCTCCGCGCTGGCCCGCGAGCTGACCAGGATCGCCGGGACCTGCGCCAGCTTCGGGTCGGCGCGGGTCTCGGCGACGAACTCGAACCCGTTGATGCCCGGCATGTCGATGTCGGTCAGGAACAGCATGTAGTCGCGGGAGCGCGCCTTCTCCAGCCCCTCCTCGCCGGAGGCGGCCAGCTCGACCTCGTAGCCGGCCGACTCCAGGATGCTGCGCTCCAGCATCCGGGTGGTCAGCGAGTCGTCGACCACGAGGATCGGCAGCCGCGGCGCGCTCTCCTGCGGCGACGTCCCGCCCGCGCCGAGCCGCCCGGACTCGGCGACCAGCCCCTGGGCGTCGAGCACGAGCTGCGGGTTCCCGTCGAGGTCCATCGAGACGCCACCGATCACCGGGGCGGCGGGCGCCAGCTCGGGGAGCGGGCGCAGGACCAGCGTGGACGTGCCCGCGAGCCGGTCCACGCCGACCGCGACCGCCTGATCGTCCGCGGACACGACGACCGCCACCCCCGGTCCGCCGGTGTCGGGCACCGCCGTGCCGGCATAGAGCGCCCGCGCCAGCGGCAGGAAGGGCACGGCAGCGCCGTCGTAGGCGAGCTTTCCGGTGACGGCCGCCGCCGTCGCCTGATCGGGATCCAGCCGTACGCACGTGCGCACCGCGTCCAGCGGCACGGTGGCCACGGTCCCGGCGGCCTCCACGACCAGCCCGTGCAGCGCCAGCAGGGCGAGCGGGAGCACGAGGTCGATGGTCGTGCCCCGGCCTGCCTCGGTGCGCACGGTCACCTCGCCGCCCAGCTGGTCGGCGACATCGCGGGCCACGTCCAGGCCGATGCCGCGCCCGGCCACCTCGTTGACCGTGGACCGGGTGCTGATGCCGCCGCGCAGCACGAGGTTGACGAGCGTGGCCTGGTCGGGTTCCGGCCCGCCCGGCGCCAGCAGCCCCTTGGCCTCGGCCTTGCGGCGCACCGCGGCGAGATCGAAGCCGCGGCCGTCGTCCGTACAGCGGAATGCCGCGTAGCGGCCGCGGCGCCCGACCGTCACGACCACCTTGCCCTCCGCGGGTTTGCCGGCCGCGACGCGGGTGGCCTCGTCCTCGATCCCGTGCACCACCGCGTTGCGGACGACATGCGACAGCGCGCCCGCGGCCAGCGTCAGAACCTGCGGGTCGAGCCGCAGGTCGCCGCCCTGACCCTCGAACCGGACGCGCTTGCCCTCGGCGTCGGCCGCGTCGCGCACGGCCCGGTGCAGCGACGTGAACACGCTCGACGCCGCGACCAGGCGCAACCGCTCGGCCCGTCCCCTGACCTCGTCGAGTTCCCGTTCGGCCTGCTCCACGTTGTCGGTCAACTGCCTGCCGAGGGTACGGAGATCCGACGCGAGCCGCAGCGCCGTCGCGCGTGCCGCCTCGGCGGGGGTGCGGCCGACCCGGAGCTGGTCGACCAGGGTCTCGGCGGTGCGGTGCAGCCGGTCCAGGGCGGTGCCGCCGGTGCGCAGGGGGGCGAACTTGGCGTGCGCTTCGCCGATCGCGTCGAGCAGGTCGTCGACGTCCGCGGCGGCGCCCCGGGCGGCGGGGGCGGTTTCGTGCTTGACCTCCGGCGGCGGCGTGCCCGGCTGGGTTCCCGGCTTCGCGGGCCCGTTTTGTTCCCCGGCCTCGGGCGTGCCGGGCGCGGCGGCGTCCGGTGTGGCGGCGCCGGGCTGGGCGGCACCGGGCGTGCCTTGCGTGCTGTTTGCGCCGGGCGCTTCCGGTGTGCCGGGTGGGCCGGCGGCGGGCGATGCCGTGCCCGGAGCAGCGGGACCGGGCGGTGTAGCGGCGGTCCGTGGGTCAGCCGGTTGGGCGGCGGTCCCGGCGGGCGGCTCGGGGCGGGGTTCCAGCTCCCGGACGCGCGCCTCGATCTCGTCGTTGAGCCGCAGCAGCTCGCGCATCTCGTCGGCGGGCAGCGGGTCCGCTTGCTGCCGGTGCGGGACCAGCACCTCCTCGAACTCGTGCGCCCGGTCGGCGATCTCCTGCTGACGCACCACCCGGGCGGCACCCTTGAGCGTGTGCGCGAACCGCAGCAGCCGCGCCACCAGGTCGGTGGTCGGCTGCTGGTCCAGGTCGAGGACCCCCGCGCTGATCTGGTCGACCAGCTCGCGGGCCTCGATGCGGAAGTAGCGCAGCGGGTCCTGGCTCATCGGCGGCCGGTGCCCACCAGCTGGAGCAGGTCACCGGAAAGGTTGGACAGGTGCGACGCGGTCTGCCGGGTCTGCACGGCGCTGGCCTCGGTCTCCCGGGTGACCCGCGCGGTGTCCGACGCGGCGACGTTGACCTGCTCCACCGCGGTGGTCTGCTGCTTGGTGGACAGCTCGATCTCGCGGGTGGCGTCGTTGGTGGTGGCGACCAGGTGCGCGATCCGCCGGAACGAGCTGGTGGCGTCGTCGAACTGCCGCGCCCCGGCATCGACGGACTTCGCTCCGATCTCCGTGGCCATCACTGTCGTGTTCACCGCGCCGCGTACATCCTCGATCAAGGCTCGAATCTCCTTGGCCGAGCCGGCGGTGCGGTCGGCGAGCTTGCGGATCTCCTCGGCGACGACCGCGAACCGGCGGCCCCACTCGCCGGCGCCGCTCGCCTCGATGGTGGCGTTGATGGCCAGGATGTTCGTCTGCTCGGCCAGTTCGGACACCAGGTCAACGACGCTGCCGATCTGCTGCGACTTCTCGCCCAGCGCCAGCATGTGCTGCACGATCTGGTCCACCTGCGACCGGATCGCCCCGATCGACGCGCGGGTCTGGTCGATCGTCTGGTCGCCGGTCAGGGCCGCGTCCGCGGTCTCCTCCGCGATCTTGGAGACCCGCTGCGCGCTGTCGGCGATCTGCCGCGACGTGATCAGCAGCTCGCTGATCGTCGTGGTGATCTCGTTCATCGCGCTGGCCTGGTCCCGGCCGCCGCTGGCCTGCTGCGACGCGGCCGCCTCCAGCTCCGCCGACGAGCTCTGGATGTGCCCGACCGCGGCGCCGACCTCGCGGCGCAGATCGCGGCTCAGCTTCCAGGCGACCCCGGCCGCGAAGCCGATGCCCAGCACCGCGAGCGCGATGATCAGCGCGATGGCCTGCGTTGCCCGCGCCGACGCGTCGTTGCGTGCGGTCTCCACGTCCGCCCGGACCCGGGTCGTCAGCGCCGAGATCGCCTCGCGCAGCGCGTCCCGTAACGGGCCGATCTGGGTCGAGTTGAGCTGGTTGATGTCGTTGAAGTCCGTGAGGCTCCCGCGCCGGGCCACGACCGCCTGGAGCGCCTCCGCGTGCTTCGCCTCGGTGTCCGCGACCACGGCCAGCAGGTTGAGCGCGACCGGGTCCGTCAGCGAGGAGCGCAGCGTCGTCATCAGGCCGAGGAACTCCTCGCGGTCCTTGGCGGCCTGGTCCAGGTTCTCCTGCTCGCCGGTGAGCAGATAGAGCCGCCAGTCGCCGATCCGGGTCTCCGCCTTGGTGGTCAGGTGCTCGGCGTTGACCAGGTCGTCGGCGGCGAGCGTGATGGCGTCGTCCTTCGCGTTCACCACCAGCGTCAGCGCGCCCGCGGCGCCCGCACTCATGATCAGGATCAGCGCCACGATGACGCCGATGCCCAGCGCGAGCTTGTTGCCGAAGTTGCGTCGGGCCATCATCGCTCCTCTTCCGTGCCGATAGGGTGTCCGGACAGCCGGTGCACGACGGCACGGGCGGCCGGCAGGTCGATGATCGGGCGGGTCCCGCCGGGCAGCGGCACCATTCCGCGGAGCAGGTCGTCGCCGGTGCGCCCGTCCGCCTCGGCCAGGATCGCCGTCGCCGCCACCCGCACATGCCCGTCCAGGTGGTGGAACGCGAGCGCGAGCTGCGGCGTCCCTGCGGCCAGCACCAGCCAGCGCGGCCGCTCCGGCACCGGATGCCCGAGCAGCGCCGCGAGGTCGTAGACGGGCACGATCGTCCCGCCGAACCCGGCCAGCCCCAGCAGCGCGGCCTGCGGCCCGGGCAGCGGCGTCACCGGCCGGTCGGAGAACAGGCCGGAGGCCTGCGAGAGCAGCAGCGCGTACGGGCGGCCGCCCGCCCGCACGGCGAGCAGCTCCGCGTAGGCCTCGTCGTGGCTGCGGGACGGCTCGGCGAACGACCGGTCGAAGTCGGAGCGCAGCTGGTCGAGGCGGTCCGCGACTTCGCGGGGGTTCATCGCGCTCAGCGGCGGGCTCATCGGGCATCTCCGTGCGTCTCGGGCGCGCTCATCGGGCTCCTCCGGGCGTCTCGGGCGCGCTCATTGGGCGCCTCCGCGCGCCTCGGGGTCTCGGGCGCCGTCCTGGGCGCCTCCGGGCGTCTCGGGCGGCGGGCGCGCTCATCGGGCGTCCGGGCGCCGGCCTCGTTCAAAGGCCGCGTCCGTACGTTCCGGGCGCTGTCCTGGGCGGCGGGCGCGCTCATCGGGCGCCTCCGGGCGTTCCGGGCGGCGGGCAGGCTCATCGGCGGGCCCCGCAGGCGTCGAGTTCGGCGCGGCAGAGGGTGGTGAGCGCGATCCGGCCGAAGCCGCCGCCGAAGAGCACGATGCGGTCCTCCCGTTCCTGGCGCAGCAGGCCCAGCGCCCGTTCGAGCTCCGGCCCGGCCACCCGGTTGTCGCCCCGGCGGCGGGCCAGCAGGCCGAGCCGCAGCCGGGGCATGGCGAACTCCGGGTCCAGGTAGGCGGCCAGCCGGTACTGCTCCGCGGCGGCACCCACCTCCGACCCGCCCTCGGTACACATGCCGAGCAGGTGATGCGCGTCGGCGAACAGCCCGTCGGCGTCGATCAGCCCGCGGACCTCGCGGGTCCAGCGCTCGCTCTGCTGCTCGACCACGCCGAGGCCGAGCAGCTGCTCCCACAGCCCCGCGGCGTAGCGGCTGACCTGCACGCCGTCACCGGGGACGTCGCGCAGCTCGCGGGCCTCCTCGATCAGCAGCCGCAGCTGCTCGAACTCCGGGCGCTGCAGCGAGAACCAGGTGCCCGACAGCAGCACCAGCCGGGTGCGGCCGGCGGCGAGCGCGGAGAAGAGGGTGGCGAACGGCACGTGCTGGCCGTCCATGGTCACCGTGACGCCGAGGTCGAACCAGTCGGACTCCCGGCTGTCCCGGGCGCTGAAGGTGATCTGCGGCGCCGAGGTGGTCTGCCGGTACGCCGTGGGGGTGCCCTCGACCGTCACGTCGACGTCCGGGTCGGCACGC
>CAKUMG010000439.1 GCA_934667465.1 uncultured Actinoplanes sp.
CCTCAGCCTCGCCCCGTTCGGCCTGGCCGCGGCCGCCGCCGCCCTGCTCGGCGGTCTCGGCGTGGCCGGCACGGCGGCCGAGTACCAGAGCCTTTCGCAGCCCTCGTGGGCGCCGCCGTCCTGGCTCTTCGGCCCGGTCTGGACCGTGCTCTACGTGATGATCGCCGTCGCCGGCTGGCTCGTCTGGCGGCGTACGGGCTCGTGGACGCCCGCCCTCACCGCGTACGCGATCCAGCTCGTCCTCAACGCCGTCTGGACGCCCATCTTCTTCGGCTTCGGTGAGTACGGCCTCGCCCTCGCCGACATCATCGCCATGTGGATCGCGATCGGCGTGACGGTCGTCCTGTTCTTCCGCATCTCCCGCCCGGCGGCGCTGCTGCTGCTGCCCTACTGGGCGTGGGTCACCTTCGCCACCGCCCTCAACGCCTGGATCTGGAACGCCAACTGACGCAGCAGGCGGTGTCTGGCACGCCGGACACCGCCTGCTGTCGTGGGTGGTGCTACTTGAGGTAGACGAGGCCGTCGGAGATGACGCCCGGGCGGCCCCTGGTGCCGGTGACGACGATCGTGATCGTGTGCTCGTCGAGGTCGTTCCAGGAGCGGGTCCAGACCGCGCGGCGGTACTGGGTCTCGGTCGAGCGCAGGTCGATGCGGCCGGCGGGTTCGCCGTCCACGAGGACCTGGATCTCGCCGGAGACCGCCGTCCGGGCGACCGCCAGCGCCGCGGACCGGCCGGTGAACGTCCAGCTCAGGGACGCCCCGGCGGCGGTGGCGCGGAGAGCCCCGCCGCCCAGGTAGGCCGGGCCCGGTGCCGTGCGCCACGTGCCCTTGCGCTCGGCGCTGCCCTCGGAGAGGAACACCGGTGTGCGGGTCGCCGCCACCGAGCGGACGTTGCCGGCGCGGTCGGCGGCACCCAGGGCGTAGGTGGTCGCGGCGCCGGGCTTGACCGATCCGGCCCAGGCCGTCGCCGTGGTGCCGAGGGTGGCCTTGGCCGGTGAGGTGAGCGCGACCGTGCGCAGGCCGCCCGCGTCGGTGGCCTGCCAGCGCAGGCGTACGGGGACGATGTTGTCGACCGAACCGGTCCGCAGCGAGACGCTCGGGCCGCTGGTGAACTCGGGCAGCGTGTCGTCGGCGTAGACGGTGGTCTCGACGTCGGCGGTGCGGCCGTTCAGCGCCACCGCGCGGATCCGGACGGTGTGCCTGCCCGGTGCCAGCTCGAGCAGTTGCTGGCGCTGGTCACGGGTGACCGAGGCGGTCTGCTCCCCGTCCACGAAGACGTCGTAGCGGTCCATCAGGCGGTACTTGGTGCCGGGCGACCAGTAGGGGCGCAGGGTGCCGCGGGTGAACCACGTGGACCCGTACCGGGTGGCGCCGTTGATCTTCGTGATCGCGGGGGCGTCCGGCGCGGCCGCGGAGAGGCTGCGGATCGAGCCGAGCTGCGCGTACAGGCGGTTGCCAGGGCATTCGGTCCTGCCCGTGTCGCGGTGACCGGCGATGCGGTTCAGGATCGCGGTGCTGCCCGTGGCGTAGCGGTCGCTGCCGCTGGAGACCAGGGCGGCGCGGCCACCGGGTGCCCGGCCGTACATGCCGAGCTTGTACGCGCCGAGCTGCGCGATGACCGTGCGGACCTGCGCGCCGACCGAGGCGGACGTGTAGTTGCCCAGCACGGCGACGGCGCTGCTGTGCGCGTTGAAGCCCCTCGTGTGCGCGCCCAGCACGGGCCGGGTGATCCCGCCGCGGCGCCCCTCGAACAGGGTGCCGCACTTGTCGACCAGGAAGTTGTAGCCGATGTCGTTCCAGCGGTTGCTGCGCACGTGGTACGCCTGGATGCTGCGCACGATCGCCGGCGACTCCGAGCAGCGGTAGTGGTTGGTGCCCGCCGTGTGGTGCACGAACATGACCTGCACGTCGGTGGTGTATTCGGGCGCGCTCTCGACCAGCCGCTCGTTGGCGCCCCACTGCGCCCGGCTCACGACCGGCGGGATCGGCCGCCCCGGAATGGTGACGGCCTTGCGCTCCAAGGCCGGGCCGGTGCCCGCCCCGGGGTCGACGAGGTCCACCCGCAGGTCCGCGGGCAGCGGACCGGTGCCCTCGGTCACCCGCGCCTGCACGCCGTCGGACGGGCCCACCCACAGCGGGTCGGTGCTGCCCCGGGCGGCCGCGGCGTCCCGGGAACCGGGCGCGGCCGGGGCGGGGTTGTCCGCCTCGAGCGTCTGCCACGGCGTCCAGGTGGCGGTGCCCAGCGACCGCGTCCGGACCTGGATCGTGCGCCCGTCCAGCCGCGCGCGGGCGTCGGACCACGTGACCCCGAGCAGGCTGAACCGCTCGGTGGTCCGCTGCATGACGAAGCTGTCCAGCGACACCGTCTGGAGCGTCGGCTCCACCGGTGCGGCTTGCTCGCGACCGCTGCCCGCGACCACCACCGCGGCGCTCAGCAGGACGGTCATTCCCAGTGATGTACTCAGGACTCGCCTGTGCGTTCTCTGCACGCGTTCCCCCCGCGAAAGACTTCGTACCGGCCCGAACCAGCATGAAACGGTTTCGCGACCGGGGGGCAGAGTTGTGCATTCCTGGGACATGAGTCGTGTTCTGTGTTCCTAAGCCGGCCGCGGATCGTGCCGACTGGGGGGTTGTGACCTCTGTGCCGGTGCAACCGGCTCGCAGTGCGGCCGTCGCCTGGTGGTTCCTCGGGCTCAGCGCCGTGCTGGTCGGCGTGCTCGCGGCCGGCCCCGAGCCGCTGCGCGCCCCGCTCAACCTGATCGGCATCCTGGCCGGGATGGCGGCCGTCGGGTACGGCGCCTTCCGGATCTCGCTGCCCGCCGACCGGGAGCCGTGGCGGCACATGTCTCTCGCCGGTCTGCTCTTCCTGGCCGGCCTGATCACCCGAGTCGTGCTGCCCGGGGCGAACGTCTCCCCGCCGACGCTGATGGCGCTGGTCCCCGACGCGTTCGTGATCCCCGGATACCTGATGATGGGGTACGCCTTCGCGGGTCTGCTGCGCCGCCGCCGCGCCGGTGAGGACGACCCCGCCTGGGTCGACGCCGTGCTGGTCGGCGTGGCCTCGGCGTTCATGGCGTGGACCTATCTGGTGTCGCCCTCCATCGAGCAGACCGGGCTCTCCCCGCTGCGGCTCGCCAACTCGTTCTTCCCGGTCATCGACGTGGTGCTGATCGTCCTCGTGGCGCAGCTGGCCCTGGCCGGCGGCGTCCGGGCGCCGTCGCTGTGGCTGCTCACCACGGGTGCGGCGTGCCTCTTCGCGGGTGACCTGCTCTTCGCCCTGCTCGACGGCGCGCTCGCCGGCTTCTCGTCGCACGCGATCGACGTGCTCTATGCGCTGGCGTTCCTGCTCTTCGGCGCCGGCACGCTGCACCCGTCGATGCGCACCCTGACCGAGCCTCAGAAGATCATCGTGAGCAGGCTCTCCAAGGTGCGCATGGTCGTGATCGCGCTGGTGGTGCTCGCCCCGGTGATCGTCACCACCGTGGAGCCCATCCACGGCGTGAGCGACGGGATCATCCGCGCCTCGCTCTGCGCGCTGCTGATCCTGGTCGTGCTCTATCGCGTGGTGCGCTCGAACAACTCCCGGGCCCGGGCGGAGAGCGCCACCCGCCGGCGCGTCACCCATGACGCGCTCACCGACCTGCCCAACCGCGAGCTGCTCCAGGAGACCGTCACGCGCTGGGGCCACCGGGCGGCGGCCGAGCAGCAGGAGATCAGCCTGCTCTTCATCGACCTCGACCGGTTCAAGATGATCAACGACCACTGGGGGCACCAGGTCGGCGACGAGCTGCTCTGCGCGGTCGCCGACCGGCTCGGCGGCCAGGTGCGCGGCACGGACCTGGTCTGCCGGATCGGCGGCGACGAGTTCGTCATCGCGCTCGCCAGCCCGTCGCACACGGCCCTCGCCGAGTCGCTCGCGGACCGCGTGCTCGCGCTCTTCGCCCGGCCCTTCGAGCTCTCCGTCGGCAGCGTGGTCGTCTCCGCCTCGATCGGCGTGGCCAAGGCGACCGGCGCGGCCGAGGCGCTCGCGCTGATCCGCGACGCCGACACGGCGATGTACAAGGCGAAGGGCTCGGGCCGCAACGCCTACGCGCTCTTCGACACGTCCCTGCGCGACGAGGTGCGCGACCGGCTGACCCTCGAGCAGGCGCTGCGCGGTGCCCTCGAGCGCGGCGAGCTCTATGCGACCTATCAGCCCATCGTCGACCTGGCCACCGGCGAGCTGGACGGTTACGAGACGCTGATGCGCTGGGAGCACCCGGAGCTCGGCGCGGTCACCCCGCTGCGCTTCATCCCGATCGCCGAGGAGACCGGCCTGATCGTCGACGCGGGCGCCTGGCTGCTGCGCGAATCGGTCCGCCAGCTGGCGGCCTGGCGCGCCGAGCGCGGGCCCGGCGCCCGCCCGCTGCACGTCTCGGTCAACGTCTCGGTCCGCCAGCTCCGCGACCAGGAACTGGTCACGGTCGTCCGGGACGTGCTCGCCGAGACCGGGCTGCCGCCCGCCGCGCTGTGGCTGGAGATCACCGAGTCCGGCGTCATGGAGGACCTCGAGACCGCGCTCGCCACCCTCGACGCCCTGCACGACCTCGGCGTCACCATGGCCGTCGACGATTTCGGCACGGGCTATTCGTCGCTCAGCTATCTGAACCGGCTGCCCGTCGGCATCGTCAAGCTGGACCGCTCGTTCGTCTCGGAGGTCGGCGAGCGCGGCGCGAACGAGTCGATCGTCCGGGCCGTGCTCGCGCTGGCGGGCGCCCTGGACCTCAAGGTGGTCGCCGAGGGCGTGGAGACCGAGCTGCAGCGCGACTGGCTGCGCGCCCAGGGCTGTGACCTGGCTCAAGGCTGGCTCTTCGGGAAGCCGCTGCGGGCCGAGGCCTTCACGATGTCACGATGACGACCTTGCCGCGCCCGTGCCGGGTCTCCACGGCGGCATGGGCGGCGGCGACGTCGTCGAGCGCGAACGTGCGGACGGGCATCGTGAGCCCCAGCGCCACGACCGCTGCCAGCCGGGTCGAAGACGACGGCTCTCATGCCACGATCGTCATACCTCGACCAAGGTTGGAGTCAAGCTTCTTCCGCCGCAGCAGGACCAGGCTCCACACGAGAGCCCAGACCACCAGGGCGGCGGCCGCCGGCAGCAGGAACATGACGACGAGCCCGGCGCCGATGTTCGCGCCGATCACGGGCGCGGTCATGACCCGGAAGCCGAAGCCGACTGCGGAACCGGCCAGCACGACGGCGGGCACGACGAGCCACCAGCGCCGCGACACCCTCCGCGTGGCCGTGGCCCAGCCGGTCAGCGCGAGCGCCCCGGCGACCAGCGCGAGCGCGACGACACCGGCCGCCGTCTCCAGCGCGGGATCGAACTGCGGCGGCTGCACGGCGTAGTCGGCGACGTCAGCGGGAACGGAGGTGTCCGCACCCATCAGCCACCAGGCCGCCACAGTGGACACGACGGAGAGGGCGGCGACGGCGGCGACAGCAATGAGCTTCTTCATGCCGATGAGCCTGCCAACCGCGGAGCCGCCGCCCGTGAGTAGCGGTACTCAACCGTGCTGAGCCATCGGCGCCAACTCCTCCGGCAGCGGCAGCCCGAGCGCGGCGAGGAACCGGGCGGTCTTCAGCTCCACGAAGACCTCCTCGTCGGCCAGCTCATCGATGTCGATCTCCTCGTCCAGATCG
>CAKUMG010000440.1 GCA_934667465.1 uncultured Actinoplanes sp.
CGCGCCCGCCGAGCAGGACCGCGCGATGCGCGCCGCCGAGGCCGCCGTCGCCCAGCTCGGCCGGGTCACGGCCCGGCCGCTGATCGCCGCGCACTACAAGATCGCCCGCGCGGCGCTGGCGGTGCTCACCCCGGGCGGGGCGCCCGCCGCCCTGGTGGTCCTCGCCGAGAGCGAAGATCTGCTGCGTACGGTCGACGCACCGCTCACCGCGTTCGAGGCCGCCCTGGTCCGGGCGCGCGCCCTGGTCGCAACCGGCGTCCCCGGCGAGGCGGAGCGGCAGGCCTACCTCGCCGCGAGCATCGCCGAGAAGCGCGGCTGGCCGCACCGGGCGCGCCGCGCGGCCGCCGAGTTCCGGATCGACGCCGGGCGCCGCAACCGGGTGCCCGTGGCCGCCGGCCGGGGCCGCGAGGGACAGCGCTGGGCCGCCCTGGAGCAGCTCAGCAACGCCGCCTCCCGGGTCATCGACCCCGAGCGGCTGACCCGGGTGGCCCTGGACGAGACCGTGCGCCTGCTCGGCGCCGAGCGCGCGCTGCTGTTCCTGGTCGACTCGGCCAAGGGGCGCCTGACCCCCTACGTGGGCCGCGACTCCGCCGGCCGCGACCTGACCGAGCTCAAGGGCTACAGCAAGACGGTCGTCAACACGGTACGCACGAGCCGCGAGCCGCTCGTGGTCACCGGCACCGACGAGGGCGCCGCCCTGGGCGCCGAGAGCGTCGTGCAGTACGGCCTGCGCAGCATCCTGGTCGCCCCGCTCCAGCTGGACGACCGCCTGCTGGGCGTGGTCTACCTGGACAGCCGGGTGGCCAAGGGCGTGTTCACCGTCGAGGACGTGGACCTGCTCACCGCGATCACCCACCACATCGCCGTCGGCCTGGAGACCGCCCGCGCGGCGCAGCTCGAGGTCGCGGTGGCCGCCGCCAACCGCCAGCGCGACGTCGCCGAGACGCTGCGCCGGGCGATGGCGCGCCTCACCGGCACGCTGGACCCCGAGCTGGTCCTGCGCCGGCTGCTGCTCACCGCGCGGCAGACCCCGGGCGGCGAGCGCGGCTGGCTGCTGCTGGGCACCGCCGAGTCGGCCGAGATCAGCGTGCTGGGCAGCTCCGCCGGCCCGTCGTCGCTGACTCTGGCCGAGCACCCCGAGCTGCGCAAGCTGTTCGAGAACCGGCAGGCCGACCTCACCGCGGGCACGCCGGCCTGGGCGTCCGCGCTGGGCGACTGGGCCGGGGCCAGCTGGCTGACGGTCACGCTCGACGACCGCGAGGGCATGGTGGGCGTGCTCATCCTGGCCAGCGAGCAGGAGGGTGTCTACACCGCGGCCGAGCTGGGCGTGGCGGCGGCGCTGGTCAGCCAGGGCATGGTGGCGTACGACAACGCCCGGATGTTCAGCCGGATCAACGAGCTCGCCACCACGGACAGCCTGACCGGGGTCGCCAACCGGCGCCGCTTCTTCGAGCTGGCCGAGCGGGAGCTGGTCTCCGCGCTCGACGGCAGGCGCCCGGTCACCGCGCTCATGCTGGACATCGACCACTTCAAGCGGATCAACGACTCGTACGGGCACCAGGCCGGCGACGACGTCATCAAGAAGGTGGCCGAGCGGGTTGTCGCCTGCTGTCCCCCGGACGGCATCGTGGCGCGTTACGGCGGCGAGGAGTTCGCCGTCCTGCTGCCCGGCGTCGCCGAGGACGGCCCGGCGATCGCGGAGAAGATCCGCGCGGCGGTGGCCGGCACCGAGGTCGACACCCGGATCGGTGACATCCCGGTCACGGTCAGCGTGGGCCTGTCCCTGCTCGGGGACGGTGACACGCCCGACACCCTGCTCGCCCGGGCCGACGCGGGCCTCTATCTGGCGAAGCAGGCGGGCCGGAACCGTGTCATGGCTCACGGCGAGTAACAAAAGTCCGATTCATCCCGTGGGCGGGGCGGGTTACCCGTCCCGCCTCACCGATCTTGTCGTACCGCCCCGGTAGGCTCGCCGCGTCGTTGACGGCTGTGACTGCTCGGGAGTAGTACCACGTGACTGCGCAACAGGAGATCCTCTACGGGGCCGATGACCTCACGCACCTCGAGGGTCTCGACGCGGTGCGCAAGCGGCCCGGCATGTACATCGGCTCGACCGACAGCCGGGGCGTCAACCACCTCGCCAACGAGATCATCGACAACTGCACCGACGAGGGCGTCGGCGGCCACGCCGAGAACGTGGCGGTCTGCCTGCACGCCGACGGCTCGGTGCAGATCGACGACGACGGCCGGGGCATCCCCACCGACATCAACGCCAAGTCCGGGCTCTCCGGCGTCGAGCTGGTGCTCACCCGGCTGCACGCCGGCGGCAAGTTCGGCGGCTCCGGCTACAAGACCTCCGGCGGCCTGCACGGCGTCGGCGCCTCCGCCGTCAACGCGCTCTCGCTGCGCTTCGACGTGACCGTCAAGCGCGCGGGCAAGGTCCACCAGCTCTCGTTCCAGCGCGGCGTCCCCGGCGTGTTCGCCGGCGACGGGCCCGGCGCGAAGTTCACCCCCGAGTCCGGCCTGCGCGTCGTGCGCAAGATGAAGCGCGGCGAGCGGTCCGGCACGTCGATCCGCTACTGGTACGACGCCCGTTACTTCGAGACCGGTGCCCGGCTCGACGTCGACGTGGTCCGCGCCAAGCTGCGCAACACGGCGTTCCTGGTGCCCGGCGTCGCGTACACGCTGGCCGACCTCACCGGCGAGGAGCCGCGCGAGGAGACGTTCCACTTCCCCAACGGCCTCGCCGACATGGTGGAGTTCATGACCCCCGCGGCCGACAAGCCGGTCTCGGGCATGATCATGGTGACCGGCGAGGGCACCTACAAGGAGAACGCCGCCGACGCCAACGGCGTGATGCAGTCCAACGTCGTGCGGCACGCCGAGGTCGAGATCGCGCTGCGCTGGGGCACGGGCTACGAGCGTACGGTCGAGAGCTTCACCAACACGATCCGCAACATGCACGGCGGCACCCACCGCAAGGGCTTCGAGCGGGCCATGGTCCGCGCCCTCAGCGACGCCGTGCGCAACACGCGCGGCCTGCTCAAGCCCAAGGAGGACGCGCCCGTCCTCGACGACTACCTCGAGGGCCTGACCGCGGTCATCCACGTCCGGGTGCCCGAGCCGCAGTTCACCTCGCAGACCAAGGACGAGCTCTCCACCGCCGGGGTCACCCGGGTCGTGCAGGGCCTGGTCGAGCAGCACCTCAAGCAGTGGATCGACGATCGGCGCACCAAGGCCGAGGCGCGCACCGTCCTGCAGAAGGTCGTCGACGCCGCCCGCGTCCGGCTCACCCAGAAGCAGCAGAAGGACGCCGCCCGGCGCAAGACCGCGCTCGAGGGCGCGTCGATGCCGCCCAAGCTGGTCGACTGCCGCTCGACCGGCATCAACCGCAGCGAGCTCTACATCGTCGAGGGTGACAGCGCCCTGGGCACCGCCCGGATGGCCCGCAGCTCCGAATACCAGGCGCTGCTGCCGATCCGCGGCAAGATCCTCAACGTCCAGAAGGCCGGCCTCCAGCAGGTCCTCGACAACGCCGAGTGCTCGGCGATCGTCCAGGTGCTCGGCGCCGGCTCCGGCCGCACGTTCGACATCGCCGCCATGCGCTACGGCCGCGTCATGATCATGGCGGACGCCGACGTCGACGGCTCGCACATCCGCACGCTGCTCATCACGCTCTTCGCCAAGTACATGCGCCCGGTCATCGAGGCCGGCCGGCTCTACGCGGCGATGCCTCCCCTGCACAAGGTCAGCACCAAGGGGCGCAGCTCCGAGACGATCTACACCTACACGCAGCAGGAGATGGAAGCGACAGTCGGCCGCTTCGAGAAGGCGGGCAAGGCCGTCAGCAAGCCGGTGCCCCGGTTCAAGGGCCTCGGCGAGATGGACGCCGACGAGCTGTGGGACACGACGATGAACCCCGCGTCGCGCACGGTCCGCCGGATCACCCTCGACGACGCCGAGCGCGCCGAGTCCACGCTGGAACTGCTGATGGGTGAGCGGGTCGAGCCCCGCAAGAACTGGCTCATCGAGGCCGCCGGCCGCATCGACCAAGAGACGATCGACGCCTGAGGGAACGGGTCACACACGACATGGCACGCCGCAAGAACGAGCAGACCCGGGTGGACCTGTCGGCCTTCGACCAGGCCGGCGCCCGCGTCATCGACAACCCGCTCACCACCGAGGTGGAGGACTCCTACCTGGAGTACGCCTACTCGGTCATCCACTCGCGCGCCCTGCCGGACGCGCGCGACGGCCTCAAGCCCGTGCACCGGCGCATCCTGTTCTCGATGTTCGAGCAGGGGCACCGCCCGGACCGGCCCTACGTCAAGTCGGCCCGCGTGGTCGGCGACACCATGGGCCGCTACCACCCGCACGGCAACACCGCGATCTACGACGCGATGGTGCGGCTGGCCCAGGACTTCTCGCTCAACGTGCCGCTGATCGACGGGCACGGCAACTTCGGCTCGCCCGACGACGGCCCCGCCGCCGAGCGGTACACCGAGGCCCGGATGTCGCGCGAGGCGATGCTGCTGGTCGGCGAGCTCGGCGAGGGCACCGTCGACTTCAAGCCCAACTACGACGGCTCCGAGATGGAGCCCCGGGTGCTTCCGGCGGCGTTCCCCAACCTGCTGGTCAACGGCACGTCGGGCATCGCGGTCGGCATGGCCACCAACATGATCCCGCACAACCTGGGCGAGGTCGTGGCGGCGGCGCGGTGGCTGATCAAGCACCCGGGCGCCACGCTCGACAAGCTCCTGAGCTTCGTGCCCGGCCCCGACCTGCCCACCGGTGGTCAGCTGCTCGGGCTCGACGAGGTGCGCCGGGCCTACGAGACCGGCCGCGGCGTGGTCCGCATGCGGGCACGCGCGACGACCGGGCTGCTCGAGGGCGGCCGCGGGCGGCAGGCGATCACCGTGGTCGAGCTCCCGTACGGCGTCGGCAGTGAAAAGATCATCGAGGCGATCACCGACGAGGTGAAGGGCAAGCTCTACACCTCCGGCCCCAAGAAGGGCCAGCGGCAGGCGCCCCGGCTGCAGGGCATCGCCGACGTCAAGGACCTCACCGACCGCGAGCACGGCACCCGGCTCGTCATCGAGTGCAAGGTCGGCGTCAACCCGCAGGCGCTGCTCGCCGACCTCTACCGCCTGACGCCGCTGGAGAGCTCGTTCGGCATCAACAACCTGGTGCTGGTCGACGGGCAGCCGACCCGCTCCTGCCTGGTGCTCGCCGTCCAGGTCGACGGCCGCCAGGTCACCACGGTGGAGGGGCTCTCCCGGCCCGACCACCAGGGCGGCCAGGTGCTGCACCCGATCCAGGAGGCCTTCCGGGAGTGCCACGCGCTGCAGTGCGGGTTCTGCACGCCGGGCTTCCTGACCACGATCGCCGCCGGCCTGGACGCCCGGGACGCCTCGGTGGAGATCACCGACGAGGAGGTCGAGGAGATGGTGGGCGGCAACCTCTGCCGGTGCACCGGCTACGCCAACATCAAGAAGGCCTGCCGGTACGCCGCGGACACCATGCGCGAGTCCGCCCGGACGGCGGAGGACGGCGCCCGGTGACGACCAAGCTGTTCGGGGAATCGGTCCGCCGGCGGGAGGACGCCCGGCTGATCACCGGTCAGGGCCGCTACCTCGACGACATCGGCTCGTCGGCGTACGCGGCGGCGTTCCTCCGCAG
>CAKUMG010000441.1 GCA_934667465.1 uncultured Actinoplanes sp.
CGCGCCGCACGAAGAGCAGGACACGACGGCTTCGCCGACTGACCCGAATTCAGGAGTGGCCGGTGGCCCGGCCCGCCACGACGGCCGTACGGATCAGCAGCCCCATGACCAGCGCATACGCGGCCCCGAGGACGGCGAGCGCGACGGCTGCCGGCGCGATGACGGCCACCGGCACGAAGCAGGCGGCTGCGGCACCCGCGGCGATGCCGGCGTGCCACAGGCCGGGCGAGGCGGCGGCGTGTCCCGCGGCCCAGCAGGCGTCGCAGTGCCGGGTGGCCCTGGTGCGGATGCCGACGGCGCCGTTGCGGGGCAGGGAGCCGCCGCGGATGGCGGCGGCCGTGCCGAGCAGGACGAGGGCGAGCGTGACGAGGCCCCACGCGGCGGCGATGGCGGCGGCTACGGGCATGTGGTGAGGCGGGGGGCCCTGACGACGAGGTCGTGGAGGGCGGCTACCGCGGCGGAGTCGGCGTGGCCGGGCAGGGCGGAGGTGTCGCGAGTGTGCAGGCCGAGGACTTCGGTGGCGGGCAGGAGGTGGCTGGCGCGCAGGTCGAGGTCGCTGTCGACGGAGGCGAAGCCGTAGAGGTGGGCGCCGCTGACGGTGACGAAGACGGTGGGGTAGGGGAGCCGGGCGGCGTCGGCGGCCCAGTCCGGGACGGTGGTGGTCACCGGAGGTTCCTTTCCCGTACGGCGGTGAGCAGGGCGTCGATGCGGTCGCGGTCCGGGTCGGCGGGCAGGGTGGTGCGGGCTGCGGCGTCGTCGAGGTCGGCGTGCAGGTCGGTGGCCCAGGAGACCACGTCGGGCCAGGGGGTGTCACCGGATTTGATCGCGAGGAGCCGGTCGCGCAGGTGCCGGACGTCGAGCAGGATGGTGCCGGTGCGCAGGGCGTGTGCGCCGGCGATGAGCAGGCGGATCATGTGCATGGCCTGTTTGTGGTTGGTTTCGCCGGTGCGCTCGCGGCGGTTGGTGACGCGGGTGAGCTGGTCGCGGGCGTGCGCGCCGTAGGTCGCAGCGATGCGGCGCGAGAGGAAGGCGTCACGCTCGGCTATCAGCGACGAGCCGTCGGTGGTGATCAGCTCGACGATCGGTGACCAGAGGGTTTCGAGGACTGTGGGGTTGGCCTGCAGGGCGAGGGTGCAGAAGCGTTCGATCTCCCAGGAGAACTGTTCGTCGCGGGGGCCGTCGAGGTGGGTGGGTGGTTTGTCGAGGCGCCAGAAGTCGCGGGTGGGTGCGGCGTGGACGCCCCGCCGGTCGTGGTCGGACGCCGGGCCGTCGAGGCCGTAGGCGCGGGAGCCGACCACGACCGCGAGGATCGTGCCGTCGGGGAAGTCCGTCACAGATCGAGGACGGTGGCGTCGATCTCGTCGAGCTCGGACTTCGTCAGGTCGAGCTTGCCGAGGGCGGCGACGTTGTTCTCGAGCTGGGCGACGCTGCTGGCGCCGATGATGAGGCTGGTCATGCGGGGGTCGCGCAGCGCCCAGGCGAGAGCCATCTGGGCGAGGCTCTGGCCGCGGCGGTTGGCGATGCCGTTGAGGGTGTGCAGCCGGTTGAGGGTCTTGGCGTCGAGGGCGTCCTCGTTGAGGAAGCGGCTGGTGCGGATGCGGGAGTCGTCGGGGATGCCGTCGAGGTAGCGGTCGGTGAGCAGGCCCTGCTGCAGGGGGCTGAAGGCGATGCAGCCGGCGCCGGCCTCTTCGAGGGTGTCGAGCAGGTTGTCGCGTTCGGTCCAGCGGTTGAGGATCGAGTAGGACGGCTGGTGGATGAGCAGCGGGGTGCCCAGCGACTTGAGCACGGCGGCGGCCTCGGCGGTCTGCGCGGAGGTGTAGTTGGAGAGGCCGACGTAGAGGGCCTTGCCGCTGCGGACGATGGCGTCGAGGGCGCCCATCGTCTCCTCGATCGGGGTCTCCGGGTCGGGGCGGTGGTGGTAGAAGACGTCGACGTAGTCCAGGCCGAGGCGGGTGAGGGACTGGTCGAGGCTGCTGATCAGGTATTTGCGGGAGCCGCGGTCGCCGTAGGGGCCGGGCCACATGTCGTAGCCGGCCTTGCTGCTGACGACGAGTTCGTCGCGGTAGGGGGCGAGGTCGGTGGCGAGCAGCCGGCCGAAGTTGGTCTCGGCGCTGCCGTAGGGCGGGCCGTAGTTGTTGGCCAGGTCGAAGTGGGTGATGCCGAGGTCGAAGGCGCGGCGCACGATGGCGCGCTGGGTGTCGAACGGCTTGTTGTCGCCGAAGTTGTGCCAAAGCCCGAGAGACAGGGCGGGCAGGTGCAGACCGCTGCGTCCGGCGCGGCGGTAGGTCATGGTGTCGTAGCGGGAGGTAGCGGCCTCGTAGTCCGATGCAGAGTGCGTCACACCCCTAGCCTAGGGACACCTGCCGGAAACTTGATCACTGGTAGGTTTGCCGCAGCCGAACACCCGCGCGGGAGAGACCACCAGGACTCGATGGTGGCGCCGAAGGGGCAAATCCTCCCCGGAACCTCTCAGGCAAAAGGACCGCGCAGGGAGGCGACTCTGAAGTGCCCCGCGGGGTATGACAGAGGGGGAGGCCGCCAGCCGACCTTCCTGCCGGGAGTAAGACATGACGTTCGCCCACCGCCACATCGGCCCGGATGCCGATGCGCAGACCCAGATGCTCAAGGCCATCGGCTATGCGTCCCTGGATGCGCTGATGGATGCCGCGATTCCCGAGGTGATCCGCTGGCACGGGACCCTCGAGCTGCCGGCGGCTGCCTCGGAGGCCGAGGCGATCGCCGAGTTGCGCGAGATCGCCGGCCGCAACACGGTCGCCACGTCGATGATCGGGCTGGGGTATTACGGGACGGTGACGCCGGCGTGATCCTGCGCAACGTGCTGGAGAACCCGGCCTGGTACACGGCCTACACGCCGTACCAGCCGGAGATCTCCCAGGGCCGCCTCGAGGCGCTGCTGAACTTCCAGACGATGGTCACCGACCTGACCGGGCTGACCACGGCGAACGCGTCGATGCTGGACGAGGGCACCGCGGTCGCGGAGGCGATGACTCTGGCGCGGCGGGCGTCGAAGAGCAAGAGCAATGTGTACGCGGTGGACGCCGACACGCTGCCGCAGACGCTGTCGGTGCTGCGGACCCGGGCGGAGCCGCTGGGTATCGAGCTGCGGCTGCTGGACCTCGACGCCGGTGACGCGCTGCCGGAGGAGTTCTTCGGGCTGCACCTGCAGTACCCGGGCGCCTCCGGTGCGTTGCGGGACCACAAGGACCTGGTGGAGGCCGCGCACGGCAAGGGTGCCCTGGTCACGGTCGCGGCGGATCTGCTGGCGCTGACGCTGCTGCGCTCGCCGGGGGAGATCGGTGCGGACATCGCGGCCGGGACGACGCAGCGGTTCGGTGTGCCGCTCGGGTTCGGCGGGCCGCATGCGGGCTACCTGGCGGTGCGGGCCGGTCTGGAGCGGTCCTTGCCGGGCCGTCTCGTCGGGGTGTCGAAGGACGCGGACGGCGCTCCGGCGTACCGGCTGGCCTTGCAGACCCGCGAGCAGCACATCCGCCGGGAGAAGGCGACGAGCAACATCTGCACCGCGCAGGTGCTCCTGGCGGTGATGGCGAGCATGTACGCGGTGTACCACGGCCCGTCGGGGCTGCGGGCAATCGCGACGCGCACCCATGAGATGGCGGCGGCGATCGGGGCCGGGCTGACCGGTGCGGGCATCGAGCTGCAGCACGAGGTGTACTTCGACACGGTGACGGCGCTGGTGCCGGGCCGGGCGGAGCAGGTCGTCGCGGCGGCCGCGGAGGCCGGCATCAACCTGCGGCTGGTCGACGCGGACCGGGTGTCGATCGCGGCCGACGAGACGACGACGGTGGCGCACGTGTCGGCGGTGCTGGACGCGTTCGGGGCGATGGACGCGCCGGAGTTCCACGACGGGGTGTTCACCGGGCTGGCGCGCACCACGGACTACCTGACGCACCCGGTGTTCCACAGCCACCACTCGGAGACGGCGATGCTGCGCTACCTGCGCAAGTTGTCGGACCGTGACTACGCCCTGGACCGGGGCATGATCCCGCTGGGGTCGTGCACGATGAAGCTGAACGCGACCACGGAGATGGAACCGGTCACGTGGGCCGAGTTCGCGAACATCCACCCGTACGCGCCGGCGTCGCAGACCGCGGGCTACGAGGCCCTGGTCAGCCAGCTGGAGGGCTGGCTGGCGGAGGTGACCGGCTACGACGCGGTCAGCGTACAGCCGAACGCCGGGTCGCAGGGTGAGCTGGCGGGGCTCCTGGCGATCCGTGGCTACCACCGTTCGCGTGGTGAGGCGCACCGTGACGTGTGCCTGATCCCGTCGAGCGCGCACGGCACCAACGCGGCCAGCGCCGTCATGGCGGGCATGCGCGTGGTCGTGGTGGCGTGCGACGACATGGGCAACGTGGACCTGGCCGACCTGGACGCGAAGATCGCCAAGCACGCGGAGAACCTGTCGGCGATCATGGTGACGTACCCGTCGACGCACGGGGTGTACGAGACCGGGATCGCGGACCTGTGCGCCAAGGTGCACGAGGCCGGCGGTCAGGTGTACGTCGACGGGGCGAACCTCAACGCGCTCGTCGGGTTCGCGCGGCCGGGCAAGTTCGGGGCGGACGTGTCGCACCTGAACCTGCACAAGACGTTCTGCATCCCGCACGGCGGCGGCGGTCCCGGTGTGGGGCCGGTCGCGGTCCGGGAGCACCTCAGCGCGTACCTGCCGGGTGACCCGCTGTCGCAGGCGCCGGACACGCACGCGGTGTCGGCGGCGGCGCACGGCTCGGCGGGGATCCTGCCGATCTCGTGGGCGTACCTGCGGATGATGGGCCCGGACGGGCTCAAGCAGGCCACGGCGACGGCGGTCCTCAACGCGAACTATGTGGCGGCGCGGCTGCGGGAGCACTACCCGGTGCTGTACGCGGGCAACGAGGGCACGGTCGCGCACGAGTGCATCCTGGACCTGCGGCCGATCACGAAGGCGACCGGTGTGACCGTCGACGACGTGGCGAAGCGGCTGATCGATTACGGCTTCCACGCGCCGACGATGTCGTTCCCGGTGGCCGGCACGCTGATGGTCGAGCCGACCGAGAGCGAGGACCTGGCCGAGCTCGACCGGTTCTGCGCGGCGATGATCGCGATCAAGGCGGAGATCGACAAGGTCGGTGCGGGGGAGTGGCCGGCGGACGACAACCCGCTGCACAACGCGCCGCACACGGCGTACGCGGTCACGGCCGACGAGTGGGAGCACGCCTACCCGCGGTCGCTTGCCGGCTTCCCGCAGGGTGTGGACCGGACGGCGAAGTACTGGCCGCCGGTGCGCCGCATCGACGGTGCCTATGGTGACCGGAACCTGATCTGTTCCTGCCCGTCGCCCGAGGCGTTCGAGGATTAGAAGCCTGTCGTAGCGGGGTGGGCGGTGCGGATCGCTGCTCCCGCCGAGGGCCCGGTGGGGCAGCGCTGGCCGCTGACGCGTCCAGGGCGCGCTGCCCCACCGGGCGGCGTGCGTGATCCAAGACCTCGGAACAGCAACACCCCCCGGCGCGCGCGTGGCGCCGGGGGGTGTTGTGCGCGTGGGGACGATGGTGAAGCTCGGCTGCTCCGATGGAGCCGGGCGCGGGGTCGCCGGGCTCGGGTGGTGGCGGGCCGCGGCGGCGATGCCGGGCGTGCCGGGGTGCTGGTCCCCTTC
>CAKUMG010000442.1 GCA_934667465.1 uncultured Actinoplanes sp.
ATCCTGGACACACGCGCCGAGCGGCTCGCCCCCGGCGGCGACGCCTGGAACGAGGTCGCTCCCCAGCTCGCGGCCAAGCGGCTCAACGCCAGGGGCACGGCCGAGGAGCAGGTGGCCCGCTGGGTGGAGACCGGCTGTGCCGTGGTGCGGCTCACCCCCGTCGAGGACACCACCGTCAGCGCCCCGGACCTGCCCGCCGATTCCGGGGCCGAGCCGCCCCGGGCGACCCCGGCGCGGGTGGAGGTGCGGCGCCCGTTCCGCCTGCACCGCGTACCGCGTAAGAAGATCCGCAAGAGCTGAGCAACACCCGCTGTCCGGCCGGGACGCCCGTCAGGGCCTAGGCTGGCAGCGTGACCATGGGGACGCGGGTTTTCTTGGCGCGCCTGGCCGCGCTGCCGGTTTTCGACCCCAACGGCGACCGCGTCGGCCGGGTGCGCGACGCCGTCGTGCGGCTGCGGACCACCAACCGGCCGCCGCAGGTGGTGGGGCTGGTGGCCGAGATGGCCCTGCGCCGCCGGATCTTCCTGCCCATCGGGCGGGTCACGGCCATGGACGCCGAGGCGGTCGTGCTCGGCACCGGCATCATCAACCTGCGGCGCTTCGAGAAGCGCCCCAACGAGCTGCTGGTGCTGGCGGACCTGCTCGACCGGCGGGTCAGCGTCGAGCCCGAGGACGGCGAGGGGCCGGTCAAGACCGGCACGGTCGTCGACCTCGGCATGGATCTCAACCGCAACAACGAGTGGCTGATCACCCGGGTCGCCGTGCGGCAGAACACCGGCCGGCTGGCCCGTCGCGGGCACACCTACCAGGCCGACTACGACCGGGTGAAGGGGCTGGTCGGCCCGACCGACACCCAGGGCAACGCCAACCTGGTCGCGCTGCTGGAGCAGATGCGCCCCGCCGACATGGCGAACGCCCTGCAGGACCTGCCGGACGCCCGCCGCAACGAGGTGGCATCCGCGCTGAGCGACCGCACGCTCGCAGACGTGCTCGAGGAGCTGCCCGAGCACGACCAGGTGGAGATCCTGATCCAGCTCGACCGGGAGCGCGCCGCGGACGTGCTCGAGCGGATGGACCCGGACGACGCCGCCGACCTGCTCGCCGAGCTGCCGAAGGCCGAGCAGGCCGTCCTGCTCGACCTGATGGAGCCCGAGGAGGCGGCCCCCGTCCGGCAGCTGATGAGCTACACCCCCGGCACGGCGGGCTCGGTGATGACCTCGGAGCCGGTGATCATGACGCCGGACGCGACGGTCGCCGAGGCGCTCGCCCGGATCCGCGAGCCCGAGCTCTCCCCCGTCGTCGCGGCGCAGGTTTTCGTCGCGCGCGCGCCTTCCGCGACGCCGAGTGGGAAATACCTCGGCATGGTCCATTTCCAGCGACTCCTGCGGGAACCGCCCGCCTCGATCCTGGGCGGTCTGCTCGAGACCGACCTCGACCCGCTGCGGCCGGAGACCGGCCTGACCGAGATCACCCGCCGGATGGCGACCTACGACATGGTGGCCATGCCGGTGGTCGACAGCTCCTACCGGCTGGTGGGCGCCGTGACGGTGGACGACGTGCTGGACCACAGCCTGCCCCGGGACTGGCGTGACCGCGACGCCGACGTGGTCGAGGAGCCGGTCGGCATCCTGCCGGGGGCGGAACGATGACGGAGCTGCGCCGGGAGCGCACCGAGCGGGTCGAGCGCCTCGACCGCCTGGACCAGCCGGTCGAGCCGGGACGGGTCCGGCTGCCACGCTTCGACCCGGAGGCCTTCGGGCAGTGGTCGGAGAACATCGCCCGCTACATGGGCACGGCGAAGTTCATCGTCTACATGACGATCGTCATCGCGGCCTGGTTCGCGTGGAACACGCTGGCGCCGCCCGGGCTGCGCTTCGACCCGTACACCTTCACGTTCCTGACCTTGATCCTGTCGCTCCAGGCCTCCTATGCCGCGCCGCTGATCCTGCTCGCGCAGAACCGCCAGACCGACCGGGACCGGCTGGGGATGGAGGAGGACCGGCGCCGGGCTGCCATGCAGAAGGCCGACACCGAATACCTCGCGCGGGAGATCGCCGCGTTGCGCATCGCGCTGGGCGAGGTCACGACCCGTGATTTCGTACGCTCGGAGCTGACCCGTCTCGCCGACGAGCTCGACGAGGCCGCGTCCCGGCGGCACAAGCTCGAGCGCAAGGAGGACCGCGCCGAGGACGAGATCGTGCGGCACAAGCAGGAGCGCAAGGAACGCAAGGAGCGCAAGGAAGAGCGCTCCTGACACCGACGTAAGCTGGTCGCATGTCCGCTCCCGCCCCCACCGTCGAGGACGCGATCCAGGCCGCCCTCGCCACGGTCGACGACCCCGAGATCCGCCGGCCGATCACCGAGCTCGGCATGGTCAAGGGCTTCACCGTCGCCGCCGGCAAGGTCTCCGTCGAGCTGCTGCTCACCGTGGCCGGATGCCCGCTGCGCGACAAGCTCACCAACGACATCACCGCCGCCCTGACCCGGATCCCCGGGATCGAGGCGGTCGACATCGACTTCGGCGTCATGACCGAGGAGCAGCGCAAGGCCCTGCAGGCGCAGTTGCGCGGCGGCGGCCAGAGCGCCGAGCCGGTCATCCCGTTCGCCCAGCCCGGCTCGAAGACCCGGGTCTACGCGGTCGCCAGCGGCAAGGGCGGCGTCGGCAAGTCCAGCGTCACCGTCAACCTCGCGGCGGCGCTCGCCAAGCGCGGCCTGAGCGTCGGCGTGGTCGACGCCGACATCTACGGCCACTCCGGCCCGCGGATGCTGGGCGTCGACGGCCGGCCCACCCGGGTCGAAGAGATGATCATGCCGCCGCAGTCGCACGGGGTGAAGGTCATCTCGATCGGCATGTTCACCGCCGGCAACGCCGCCGTGGTCTGGCGCGGCCCGATGCTGCACCGGGCGCTCCAGCAGTTCCTCGCCGACGTGTTCTGGGGCGACCTCGACGTCCTGCTCCTCGACCTCCCGCCGGGCACCGGCGACGTCGCCATCTCGCTGGCGCAGCTACTGCCCAACGCCGAGATCCTCGTCGTCACCACGCCGCAGATGGCCGCCGCCGAGGTCGCCGAGCGGGCGGGCGCGATCGCGCTCCAGACGCACCAGCGGCTGGTCGGCGTCGTGGAGAACATGAGCTGGCTCGAGATGCCCGACGGCTCCAGGATGGAGGTCTTCGGGGCCGGCGGCGGCGAGACCGTCGCGCAGTCGCTCACCAAGACCATGGGCGCGTCGGTGCCGCTGCTGGGTCAGATCCCGCTCGACACGCGGGTCCGCGAGGCCGGTGACGCAGGCACGCCCATCGTCCTCGCCGACCCGGCGGCGCCCGCTGCCGTCGCGCTCGACGCCGTCGCCGACCGGCTCGCCGTTCGCCGCGAGTCGCTGGTCGGCAAGCCGCTCGGCCTGATGGTCACCACCAAGCGCTGACGTCCCCGGGCCGGTGGTGCTACCACCGGCCCGCAGCGGGTTCCCGCCACTGGCCGGGGTCCGGCCACTGACCCGCCGCCCGGCAGGCCTGGTCCCCGCGGCACGCCGACAGTGCCCGGACCGTCTGCCGCAGCAGGGTGGTGCTCGATCAGCGCGACCTCGCGCCACCCCACCGGGCGCTCCCCGCGCAGCAGGGGCACAAGGCTGCTCCCGTCGACGCCGGGCGGTGGCCGGAGCCCGGCCCACTCGGCGAAGGTCGGGCGCAGGTCGATGTTCTCGGCCGGCAGGGTCACGGTCGTGCCGGGCGCGATCCCGGGCCCCGCCACGATCAGCGGCACGTTGACGTCGGTGTCGAAGGGCGTCTGCTTGCCCGGGCCGAGCCCGTGCTCCCCCATGTGCAGGCCGTTGTCCGAGCTGAAGACGATGGCCGTACGCTCCGCCACGCCCGCGCGTGCGAGGGTGGCCCGCAGCGACGCGACCATCCGGTCCACCGACTGCACCGCCCGGACCCGCTCGCGGAAGTCGCGGTCGATGAGCCGCACCTCCTCCGCCGTCAGGGGCTTGTGCCCGGCCAGCCACGGGCTCGCCGCGGTCGGCAGCTTGCCGAACGACGCGGGCCGGGGCGCCTCGACGTCCGCGAACGCCTCCGCGTCGCGCGGTGCCGGGGTCAGGTGGCGTCGAGGTCGAACGTGCGGGCCGCGGGCTTGGGGGCGGGGGCCGGGGCGGGCGCGGCCGGCGCCGGGGTGCTCGGCTCGGTGAGGTTGGACTTGACGCCGTTGAGCTCGGTCTTCACCCCGTTGACGTCCGACTTGACGTCCTCGAAGAGGTTCTGCAGCGGCTTGCGGATCGCCGCCTCGTCGTCCTCGGAGAGCACGTGCTTGCGGATGAAGGCCTTCGGGTGCAGGTCCTGCAGCTGGATGTCGGTGCCCAGCTCGCGGCTCAGGTCGGTGGTGGCGCTCTGGGCCATCTTGCGCAGGTTGCGCAGCAGGCGCAGGCCGTCGCCGATCACCTTGGGCAGTCGTTCCCCGAAGATCAGCAGGGCGAGCATCAGGAGCGCGCCGATTTCCCACCAGTTCAGGTTCTCGAACACGGCGGCCGCCTTCCCAGCCCGTGAGGGCGTCTCACTTAGCGTCGGCTGCCAAGGTTACTGACGCTGTCTGTGTCTTGGTGCCCCGGCGGTACTCGACCGGGACGGTGGAGCCCGGCGCATACTTGCGGACCAGCGCGATCAGGTCGGCGCCGTCCTCGAGGACGTGCCCGTCGAGCCTGGTGATCACGTCGCCGCTCTTCATGCCGGCGGCCGCGGCGGGGCCGGCCGCGTCCACGGCGCGCAGCCGGGCGCCCGGGGAGCCGCTGGAGCCGGTGGTGCCGCCGGTGGCCACCTCGGCGCCGATGACCGTGCGCCGGGCCCGGCCGGTGTCGATGATGTCCGAGGCGATGCGCTGGGCCTGGTTGATCGGGATGGCGAACGCGAGGCCGATGTTGCCCGCCGCCGCCTCGGAGCCGCCGACCGAGCGGATCACCGAGTTGACGCCGATCACGCGGCCGGCCGCGTCGACCAGCGGACCGCCCGAGTTGCCCTGGTTGACCGCCGCGTCGGTCTGGATCGCCGCGTAGTAGCGGGTGGTGCCGCCCTCACCCGCCTGGATCGTGCGGTCGAGCGCACTGACGATGCCGTAGGTGACCGTGTTGACCAGGGCCAGCGGCGAACCGAACGCGAGCACCGGGTCACCGACCGCAATCGCCTCGGAGTCGCCGAGCTGCACCGGCTTGATGTCGTCCTTGGAGACTTTGATCACTGCGATGTCGGACTCGGGCGCACGGCCCACGAGCGTCGCCTCCGCCGTCGATCCATCGCTGAACGAGACCGACAGGGTGTCGTCCGCGTTCTCGACGACGTGGTCATTGGTGATCACATAGCCCTCGGGGCTCACCACGAAGCCGGAGCCGATGGCGCCCGACACCCGGACCGTGACCACGCTGGGCAGCACCTGCTCGGCCACCCCGGCCAGCGACTCGGGCGCGCGCTGCGCCGCGCTGGGGGCCGCCTGCGGCGCCGCGCCGAGCTGCGTGCCGCCGCCCACCCCGCTGCGGGTGGCGAAGACATAGCCGAGCGTGCCGCCGAGGCCACCCGCCAACAGCGCCGTGACCAGGCAGATCATCAGAATCGGCGTGTACGACCGGCGGGGCGCGGCGGGATCGGTCACCGGCTCCGGCTCGGGGCCGGTGCCCTGCGG
>CAKUMG010000443.1 GCA_934667465.1 uncultured Actinoplanes sp.
CGTGCCGGTCAACGTCAGCCCGACCGCCTCCACCCGCGCCCGGGCCCGGCCGTGGCGGCGGCTGCGCAGCCGGGTGGGCCCGCCGCCGGTCGCGTACCGCCCACGAGTCGCCGAGGGAAAGGAACCACCACCATGTACGACGGCACCGCGATCAACGCCCACTGGGGCAACGCCTGGCCCACCGACACCAGCGACGTCACCAACGCCGGCCACGAGTTCAGCCCGGTCCTGCAGGCGCCGGTGGCCACCCTGCTCGGCAAGCCGTGGTACCTCGAATCCGGGTCGCCGGGCGGCGACTACGTCACCTGGCTCAACGTCGACGGCGGCGGCCGGGTCGGGGTCAGCCCGCACCCGGCCCCCGACGGAGTCGTGCGCTGGGTGATCGGCCGGACCGATGCTGACGGCAACCCCCTGGTCCAGGAGCACGAGCTGGCGATCAGCGCCACACCCGAGCAGGTCGTGGCCCAGGTGCGCACCTTTCTCGCCCGGCACGGGATTTCCGCGGACTGAGCGGTGCTGCCCGGTGCCCGCCGGCCGCGCAGTCGGCCGGCGGGTGCCGGGTGGCACCGGGCAACCCGGTGGCGCCCCGGGCATTCGATGCTCGGGGCTCGAGTGCCGGGTCGCCGCACGCCGCGGTGGTGCACGAGCTCCGGGAGGAGCTCCGCCCGCGCGGGCCACCGGCCGACAACAGGGCTCGAACTGCTCGCCGGTGCGGTGTTTACGATCGAGCCGTTTTGATCACTACGGGGAGGACATGGCATGGGCGCGGTGCTGAACGCGTACGGGGTGGACCTGGACAGCCTGCGAGCAGAACTCGGGTGCGGGGACGCGGCGCTGGCGGACCAGCTCGGAACGACGTTCGCCGACCGGTACGACTACCTCGAAGACCTCCTGCCGGAAGGCGTCACGCTTGCCGACATCGCCCGGCACATGATCATGGGCGGGCCGTACGACGAGCGGGCCGGCGCCGTCTACGGCGGCTTCGTCGAGCTGCTGTGCGCGCGGCACGGGGTGATCCTCGACTGGGGATCCCTGAACCCGCCGGTGCCGATGGACTACGTCCAAGCGGCTGACCGGGCGCTCGGCGAGGCAGAGCTGCTCACCGACGGTTTCTCCCTACAGAACCTGATCTTCGGCGGTTCGCCGATCGACTACCCGTACAGCAACGAGAGCATGGCCGTCGGCCAGTGGAGCGCCGCGCGTGCCGACGAGCCGGCCGACCTGCTCGCCAGCACGCCGCACTCGTCGCTGCCCGAGGAGTGGCACGGCGTCGCGTACGAGCTGTTCCAATGGCTGGCATACATCCGCAAAACCGGCCGCCACCTGGTGACGTTCTACGGCTGACCGGTACGGCGCCTGCTTCCCACGCCGCCGGTGCCAGCGCCTCCACGAGCCGTCCGAGGCAGCGGGCCTCGGACGGCTCCCTCAACGAAACGCCCCGCCTCGCGCCTCGCGTACGCCGAGGCGGGGCGTCGTGGCCTGCCGACAGCAACATTGGCGTGGACTGCTGGGCCAGCGGTGTTGTCGGCCTGGACCTGTATCGCCCCCAGACGGTCGCCGCGGTAAGCCTCCCGGTGGTTTCCGGGACGAAGCAACGCGCTCAGCCTCGGCACCCGGGTGTCATGCGGGACTGGCCTCCCAGCCGGGGAGGTACGCCTCCACAGGGTCGTCGTTCTCGGCGATACGGTGCGGCGGAGACCCGGGCCAGCGCGGCGCGACCCAGCCCGGCCACAGCTCTTGGATGCCGCGCCGCCACCAGTACCACCGCCACCGGTACCAGACGTACAGTGCGGGGACCGCCATGAGGGCGATCGTGCCGGCGACGAACAACCAGAACCCGTACTCCCCCCGTGTGCCCTGTAGCGCGTTCGATCCGGACAACGCGGCCAGGCTGATCAGCAGCGCGGCGGTCACCGGCAGGCGTGAGAACTGCGGCTGGGATGCTGGTTCGGGCTCCGGGACAGGCTCCGGCTCGGGTCTGGCTGGCAGCAACGCAGCCAGGGCCGATGGCACCGTCCGGCGTTCGGTCCACTCGGTGAACTCGGCCCGGGTCACCAGTGCGATCGCTGACTGCCCGGTGTACTCCTTGTCAGCGAACGCCCGGCCGACATCGGTCACTTGAGCGGTCGTGACGAACGCCAGCGCGGTTGCCTGGTAATGCAGCGCCCCGCCGCGGAACGCGCGCAGCACATCGGGCCGAAACCGGTGCCGCGGATCGTACCGCTTGCACTGCACCGCGAGACGCACGTCGCCATCGACGGCGATGATATCGACCCCATGGTCGCCTTTGCCGACCGTAGTGTCATCTGCGCCGACCACCTCGACCTGCGACCATCCGGCCCGGCGCAGCAGCTCGGCGACGTACTGCTCGAACTGGGACCCGTTGTACCGGTCGACGACGGTGATCGCCCGTGCCGGTGCCGGTTCCGGGCGAAGCCATGGCGGGACGCCCAAGGGCAGGTTGAGTTTCCGTGGTGGCCCCGGCGGCATCTGCCGCAGCTTGAACCGCGCCCAGGCCCTCCGGCGGGCTTCCGCACGCCGCCGGGCCGGGGTGTCGGCGAGGTGATGGACCGCCGCGGTGAGTACGTCCAGACCGGTCGTCAGCCGACGTACCTCGTGGCGCAGTTGCTCGGCGTCGTGGCCCTGCCGGCCGGCGGCCATCTCCGCGACGGTCCCGGCGCGTTCGACAGCCCGAACCAGCGGGCCGTATGCGCTCAGGTTCTCCGTCAACGCCTGGTGCTGGTAGTACGCGGCAAGAGAGGAGTACGCCAAAGCAAGCTCAGGGCTCGGCACGCCGGGCTGCCCCGCCAAGCGTCGGACCTCGTCCAGCGACGGCAGGTGGCGGCGGGCGGCAGTCGCGAACCAAGCCGCCATGTCTTCCGAGTCCATGCTCACCCGGTCATTCTGCGGTCCGGGTGTGACACAACCGCGCGTCACGACGAGCCGCACGCCGCAGGGCCTACCTGTCAGCCACCTGATCAGGTGACATTAGGGGAACTCGAGTTCGAGCGTGCCCGGACGCCTCGCTGATCGGCGGCGACAAGGTCGGCGTCGTCGGCCTCCCGAAGGCTCGGGAGGCACAGCCCGACTCGCCGACCCCTCAAGATCGTCCTTAGCGTTACTTTTCGTTCGGATCCTCAAGGGCCTGCTCGTGCATTTCGCCGGCGGCACGGATCAGGCGCTCGGCATCCTTGCCGCTGTAGCCGGTGAGGTCGTAGCTGCGGCCGCCGATCTCGATCTGGACCCGCTTGTTCTCGTGCCTCAGCAGGAATGCTGCGACTGCGGCGCTCAGCGCCTGCCAGAACTCGGGCGTACTTACGGTCACGGAGATCAGTTCCATGGCCGCGCTGGCCGCGCTGTGCTCCAGGGCCTGGCTGCTGTCGAGGTGCTGCTCGGTGAGCAGACTCTGCAGCTGCTCCCGGTAGCCGTCGGTGATGCGGATTAGCACGTCGCTGTCCATCGACGGCTCGATGCGGATTACGACGTCGGTGTCGGGGTGGGTCATGGTCACGAGATCCACTGTGGCAGAGCCGCGCGAGCGCCCGGCACAGGCCTATGCACGGTCGCGGCGACGAATTAGCTTGATGGGGGTCATCGGCGGGAAGGAAGCTCGACCGACATGCTGCACCGCTTCCGGCTCATCGACCGGGCACGCGATCCCGGCCGCCACTTCCTCAGCGGCAACATCGGCGACTTCAACACCCGATGGGCAAACGGTGAGGTCCTGCCGGCGCACTTCACCTTCAACGACGCGGCCCTGCAACAGCCCGCGCTGGACATCGTCCACCAGGTCCTCACCGCGCCGAGCGCCGAAGACCTCCAACGACGCGAGTTGGGGCAGGAATGGATCGAGGAAAACCGGCGGATGCCCCTGACGCTGGAAAACCCGTTTATGACGGTGCAGCCGTGACCCGCGAGCATCGAGGGCCAGCGACGACCTGGCGGAAGCCTTGATCCGGGGCGACACCCTGCTCAAAGCGTCGGCGACGTCGTGGCTGCGGCTGAGGTCGGTCAGCCCGGGGGTGGCGTTCACCGTCGCGCAGCTGCGGGGTGAGCGTGGGTGGCCAGCTGGACATGCTGGCCACCGTACGGCTCATCGCTGGGTGGCACCGGCGGGACGGTCAGAGTCCGTCGGCGACGGCGGCGGTCACTTGGAGCCAGGCGGTGCGGCTGGCGGGGGTGAGGGCGTCGAAGGCGACGGGTCCGCCGGCGACCAGGGCGGGGTCGTGGGGCACCTCGAGGACGGCGCGGGTGAGCTTGCCGAAGTGCCGGTGCAGCCGGTCTCGCAGGGCTGGGTCGGGGGTGCGGGTCGGTGCGGCCAGGACGGTGACGGCCTGCTCGACCAGGGCCTTGCGGCCGGTGGCCCGCAGTGCGTCGGCCAGCCATGCCGCGCTTTGTGAGGTGTCTTCGCGGATTGTGGAGACGATGACGAGCTGGTCGGCGGCGTCGATGGCGGCTTGCCAGTTGGAGGCGCGCATGTTGTTGCCGGTGTCGATGCACAGGATGCGGTAGAAGCGGCTGAGGGTGCGGTGCAGCCGCTGGAAGGCATCGGCGTCGATGCTCGCGGCCGAGGCGGCGTCTTCGTCGCTGGCGAGCACGTCGAACTGGGCGTCACCTTGCGAGCGGACGTAGTTGTCGAGGTCGCCGACACGGGCGCTGCGGACCTCGTCGAAGCGGTCCAGGTCGCCGAGCAGGTCGACGGCGGTGTTGACGTGCCGGGCCGGGGCGGCGCGCCAGCCGAGGGTGCCGCGGGTCTCGTTGTTGTCCCAGGCCAGGACGTAGCCGCCGCGGTGCACGCCGAAGGTGGCGGACATCAGCAGGGTGGCGGTGGTCTTGTGCGCGCCGCCCTTGGGGTTGACCACGACGACCGTCTTGGGGCCGCGCAGGCTGCGCTGGACGGACTGCACGGCGCGGCGGTGGCTCAGCTCTGCCGGGCCGGGCCCAGGGGCGATGAGACCGCCGGTCGCGCGGCGCAGGCCCGCCCGCCAGCCGGTGCGGGCCGGGCCGGTCGGTGGGGCCGGCCGGTCGGCGAGCAGGTCGTCCAGCGTGGGCACCGCAACCGCGCTTTCCTGCCGCGGGGCCGGGGCCGGGGTGGTTCGTGGTGACGGGTCGGTGAAGGCAGGGCGCGGATCCGCGGCCGCCGGGGCGGCATTCGGCTGCTGCTGCGGTGAGGTGGCGTCGACCGTGGCGACCTGGTCCTCGCGGGGCCAGACCGGGTTGGTGGGCTCGGACATGCTTCCTCCAGGTCAAGAAGCCGGTGCCGGGTGAGGGTTCAGGCAGGGGTGGCGTTCGACGGCGTCGGGGAGCCGTCGGTCGCGGTGGGGGAGCTGTCCTCGGGGGTCCGGGGTGCGGGTACCGGGCGGGCCGGGCGGCGCCGACCGGGGGCCGACGGGGCCGGGGCGTCGGTCAGCCCGAGCTGGCGCAGTTCGTCGTTGCTCCAGCCGTTGTCGCGCAGCTTGGTCAGCGCGGTGGCGTACTGCTCGCCAACGGAGTCGATCTGCTCGATCAGCTCATCCATGCGGTGCCGCAGCACCGCGGCTTCGCCGATGCCGGCGGCGCGGTTGCTGAGCAGCTGCAGCGCGGCGCGCTCGGCCTTGGCGCTGATGTTCTTGGGGCTCTCGCGTGTCACGGTCGGTCCTCCCCGTGCATTGATGA
>CAKUMG010000444.1 GCA_934667465.1 uncultured Actinoplanes sp.
GCGTGGAGTGGGAGACCAAGACCGACACCGCCGCGTACGTGGTGCATCCCCCGTTGGGCAAGTGGCTGATCGCGCTCGGACAGCTGGCGTTCGGCGACAACGAGCTCGGCTGGCGGGTGCCCGTGGCGGTCGCGGGCGTGCTGATGATCCTCATCCTGATCCGGGTCGCGTACCGGCTGTTCCACTCGATCGTGCTGGCGGGCGCCGCGGGCCTGCTGATGACGCTCGACGGCTTCCACTTCGTGCTGTCCCGGATCGCGCTGCTCGACATCTTCCTGAGCCTGTTCATCCTGGCCACGTTCGCCGCCATGGTGCTCGACCGCGACCACTACCGGCGCAGCCTGCTGCGGGCGCTGTCCCAGGGCTCCCCCGGGCTGCCGCGCATGGTGCCGTGGTGGTTGCTCGTCGCAGGCGTGCTCTTCGGGCTGGCCTGCGGGGTGAAGTGGAGCGCGCTGTTCTTCCTGCCCGCGTTCGCCGTGCTCATCGTCGTGTGGCGGATGCAGGCGCGCCGGTCCGCGGGCCTCGAACGGCCGTTCGTCACCGGTCTGCGCGGCGACCTGGGCTGGGGCCTGCTGAGCTTCGCGCTCGCGGCCGTCTTCTACGTCGCCACGTGGGCCGGCTGGTTCGCCACCGACGACGGCTACTTCCGGCACTACCGCGAGGCGAGCGGCCTGGGCGAGCCGCCGGTGCTGGGCGCGCTGCTCAACCTGTGGCACTACCACTCCGAGGCGTACGGGTTCCACAGCGGACTGACCGAGTCGCACCGCTACCAGTCCTGGCCGTGGCAGTGGCTGCTGCTGGGCCGCCCGGTCGCGTTCTACTGGCCCGTGGACCCGCCCGGCGACTGCGGGGCCGCGAACTGCGTACGGGAGATCCTGCTCCTGGGGACTCCCCTGCTCTGGTGGGCCTTCCTCCCGGCCCTGGCGGCCCTGATCTGGTTCGGCATCGCCCGCCGCGACTGGCGCGCGGCCGCGATCGGCGCCGTGGTCGCCTCGGGCCTGCTGCCGTGGTTCTACTACGCGGTCACGGACGGGCGCACGATGTTCTCCTTCTACGTGCTGCCCGCGCTGCCCTTCCTGATCCTCGCCGTCGTCTACGTCATGGGTGCGCTCGTCACGCCGCCCTCCGGCATGCCGCACGCCGCCGACCGCACCGACCGCCAGCTCGTCGGCGGCGTGGCGATCGGCGTGTACGTGGCGCTGGTGGCCGCGTGCTTCGCGTACTTCTACCCGATCTTCGTGGGCGAGCTGATCCCGTACGACAGCTGGTTCCACCGCATGTGGCTGGGCAACCGCTGGATTTAAGCGGGCCAGGATGCGACGACGTCGGCGGGGCTCCAGACGACGTCGACCTCGCCTGCGGGGAGGTCCGTGCCGGAGTGGCTGACGACGACCAGGCCGCTGGTCGCCGGGTCGAAGCCGGGGATCGAGGGGGCGTCGCGGCGCAGCTCGGCGAGGTGGTGTCGGTCGAACGGACCGTCCTGCCACTTGATCGAGCCGGCGAACGGGACGGTGGTGGCGATCGGGGCGCGGTCGGCACCGACCAGGTCGACCTCGACGGTTCCCTGCCGGTTCCACCAGCTGCCGACCTCCTGGACACCGGGCTCCTGGGCACCGGGCTTCTGCACGCCGGGCTCCTGGGCACCGGTGAAGGGCAGGGCGCCGGCGAAGGCGGCGTTGGTGAGGGCCTCGCGGATTATCGGCTCGACGGCGTTGCCGCGCCAGGAGGACCAGCGTGCGGCCAAGATCGCCAGACCGGCCTGATCGCGACCGCGCAGGACCTGCTGCTGCACCTCGCGCAGGATGGCCAGGTAGAGGCGCAGGTTGCTGTCGGCGATCCGGTACTGGGCCAGCTTGGACGGGCGTGCGGAGAGCGGCCGGTCCACGGCCAGCAGGTGCTTCTGCTCATGGAGTCGCTGCAACAGAGGGGCGAGGGTGCCGGGGCTGAGCGGGGTGGGCTTGCCGCTGGCGTCGACGGCAATGTTGCTGAACGTGCGGCTGCCCGCGCCGCCGACGGATTCGATGACCCGGCGGGCGGTGTCCGGGGTTGGGAACTCGGAGTTCAGCGCCTGCTCGGGGACGCTGAACAGTCCCGAGGTCGGGTCGATCACCTCGTCGACGAGAAAGTCCAGCGCGGGAACCCCCGACGGCCAGCGCAGCGCGAGACCCGGCAGCCCACCGGTGATCAGGTGCGCGTCGATCGCGTCGGCGCCGGCCAGACCGGTGACCGCAGCGGTCTCGGCCGGGTTGAGCGGGCCAAGGATCATGTTGTCGGCGCGGCCGTAGAACGGGCGGTCGTACTCGGTGAGGCGCCGCATCATGTGCAGGTCACTGCCCAGCAGCAGGAGCAGGACGGGCTTGTGCGCCATCAGCCGGTCCCAGCTGACCTGGAGATGCCCGTCGAAGGCGGGGTCCTGCTCGGCCAGCCAGGGCAACTCGTCGAGCACCACGATGCTGGGCGCGTCGGGCAGGGCCGTGGTGAGCAGGCGCAGCATCTCGCCCCACCCACCGGCGGGAGCGGCTTCCGGGAGCAGGCCGGGATCGGCGCCGGCGACCAGCGACGAGTCACGCAGCGTCCGGTGGAACAGCCCGATCGCCTCGGTGGCGGACACCCCTTTCACCGCGGTGTAGAAGACGTAAGGCAGGCCGGCCCGATCGCACAACTCTTGTACGAGACGGGACTTGCCCACCTGCCGGCGCCCACGGATCGCCAGCGAACGACCTCGCCCGGTGCGCTTGATGTCGTCGACCCGCTTGATGATCCGGGCGAGCTCCGCCCGTCTGCCAACAAACATCGGCTCCTCCGAAGTTCGACGCCGCCTTACTTCGGTGTCATCTTACTTCGACGCCATCTTACTTCGGTACTGTCTTACTTCTATCACATCAGACCGTCGCGGGATCTGGTCGTCGGATAGCGTGGTCGGCCATGGACGATCGAGATCTTTCCGGGGCTCGGGAGCTGGCCGCCGAGGTGGCGGTGCGGGCCGGGCGGTTGCAGCTCGAACGGCGGGACACGCTGCGTGTGGGCGCGCCCAAGGCGCACGCGAACGATGTCGTGTCGGATGTCGACATCGCGAGCGAGCGGCTGATCGTGGACGCGATCCGGGCAGCCTGGCCCGCGGACGCCGTACAGGCCGAGGAGGGGCACGGCCGGGAGGGCGGCAGCGGCTGGACGTGGATCGTCGACCCGCTGGACGGGACGCGCAACTACATCAGCCGGACCGGGCCGTGGTCGGTGTGCGTCGCGCTCTACCGCGGTGACGAGCCGATGATGGCGGTCGTGCACGAGCCGGTCGCGGACGAGACGTTCAGCGCGGTCGCCGGGGGCGGGGCGCTGCTCGGGGATGCACCGCTGTCGGTGTCGGGCGGGCCGCCGCTGGGGTCGGCGCTGATCGGGGTCAGCTTCCAGCCGGGGCCGGCCACGAAGGAGCGGGCGGGGCGGGTGCTGCGCGAGCTGCTGCCGGTGTGCGGGGACATCCGGCGGGTGCCGGCGGCGCTGAACCTGGTGTATGAGGCGGCCGGGCGGCTCGACGGCGGGTTCGCGCTGGACACGAAGCTGTGGGACATCGCGGCCGGGGCGCTGATCGCGCGGGAGGCCGGGGTGGTGCTCGGCGGGCGCGGCGACGACTACACGACCGAGCTGACGATCGGGGCCGCGCCGGCACTGTGGACCACGCTGGCCGAACGGGTGCGGGCCGTTGCCTGAGACCGGGCGGGCAGCCGTTGCCGGCTGACCTCGCGCTGATCGCGGTGGTGCTGCTGTTCAGTGCGACGCTGCAGACCTTCACCGGTTTCGGATTCGCCCTGCTGAGCGCCCCCATCCTGGCAGCCCTGCTCGGGCCGGCGGAGGCCGTCAGCACGATCACCGTCAGCGGCGTCGTCGTCGACGTGCTGGTGCTCGCCTCGGGTGGCCGCCGGCCCGAGCCGCACCCGCGTGACCTGGCCCAGCTGTGGGCCTGGTCCGTGCCGGGCCTCGTACTCGGTGCGACGCTGCTCACGGCGCTCCCGGAGACCACCCTGCAGCTGGTGGTGGCGGCGGCAGTGCTGCTGGCGGTCTGGCACCGCGCCCGCGACGGCGGCCGGACCGTGCCGGGCCCGGGGGCCGGGAACGGACGCTGGTGGCCCGTGGCCCTGGCGGGCGTGAGCTCGGGCGCGCTGAGTACCGCCACCACGCTCGGCAGCCCGCCCGTGGTGATGTACCTGACGCATCGCCCGCGCCCGGTCCGGCAGACCCGGGACACGATGGTCGCGCTCGGCCTGCTGCGTCTGCCGGTCAGCGTGGCCGCTCTCTGGCTCAGCGGGGCGTGGGTCCGGCCCGCCGCGCTGCCGCTGCTGTGGACCGCCGTGATCGTGGGTCACCTGCTGGGGCGGTGGGTCTTCGCCCGCCTCGACGCGGCCCGCTATCGGCGCGCGGTCCTGCTGACTCTGCTGGCGGCCGGGCTCACGGCCATGATCAGCGCGGTGACCTGACCGTACGACCCGACGGCTAGGAGCGGCCGGCGGCGGCGGTGAGGAGCTCGGTCACGACGCGGGCGGCGGCGTCCGGGCGGCCTTGCGCGGACGCGGCCTGCGCCATCGCGGCCCGGCGGTGCGGGTCGGCGAGCAGGTTCGAGACGGCGGCGCGGAGCTGGTCGGGCGTGGCCTGGTCGCCGTCGAGCATGAGGGCGGCGCCCTGGTCGGCGAGGTGGCGGGCGGTGATGCGCTGCTCGTCGCCCGCCGAGTGCGGGTACGGGATCAGGATCGTGGCCTTGCCGAGCGCGGTCAGCTCGGCGACGGTCCCGGCGCCGCTGCGGGCCACGACGATGGCCGCGGCGGCGAGCAGGTCGGGCAGCTCGTCGTGGATGAAGTCGAGTACGTGGTAGCGGTGCCGCAGCTGGGGCGGCAGCTGCGCGGCGACCTGCTGCATCTCGGCGAGGCCGAGGCTGCCGCACTGGTGGACGACCTGGCAGTGCCGCAGCAGGTCGGGCAGCGCGCCGGTGAGCATGCGGTTGACCTGCTGGGCGCCGGAGGCGCCGCCGGTCACGAGGACGAGCGGGAGGGCGGGATCGAGCCCGTACGCCGCCAGCCCCCGCGCCGCGTCCCCGGCGAGCACGGCCGGACGGATCGGGTTGCCCGTGACCACCGCGCGCTGCCGGGCCTTCTCCGGCAGGTGGCCCAGCGACGCCTCGTGGCTGAGCAGGATGCGGCTGGCCACGCGGGCGAGGATGCGGTTGGCGAGCCCGAGGGCGAGGGTCTGCTCGTGCATCACGTACGGCACCCGGAACAGCCGCGCGGCGAGCCCGATCGGCACGGACACGTAGCCGCCGGTGCTCAGGACGACCGCGGGCCGGTTGCGGGCGACCGTGGCCATGGCCTGCGCGATGCCGAACGGGATCCGGAACGCGTCGGCGACGTTGCGGGCCAGCTCGCGCGGGTTCGGGGAGCGGCGCAGCTTGCCGGTGGTGATCGCCTTGAACGGGATGCCGTTGCGGGTCGCGATGGTGGCCTCGAGACCGTTCGCGACGCCGACCCAGAGCAGCTCGGGCGCGGTGCCGGTCTCGGCGAGCCGGTCCTGCAGCGTGTTGACCGTAGTCAGCGCCGGATAGGTGTGCCCGCCCGTCCCGCCGCCGGTGACGATCATGCGGAGCGTGCGCAGGCGCTGCGTACTGTAAAG
>CAKUMG010000445.1 GCA_934667465.1 uncultured Actinoplanes sp.
GGTAGGCGCCGGGGCGGCGGGGCACGAGCGGCGGCGAGGACGGCGAGCACGGGCGGGGGACGGCGGGCGCGGGCGGCGGGCGGCGGGCAAGGGCGAGCAAGGTAGGGCGCCGGGGCGGCGGGGCCCAGACAGCGACGCCCGGGTGGACGCCGCTGTCTGGGGCCGGGAGCGCGGAGCGGAACGGAGAGCGCGGAGCGGAACGGTGAGCGGAGCGGAACGGAGAACGCGGAGCGGAACGGAGAACGCGGAGCGGAACGGAGAACGCGGAGCGGGCCGGGACCGGCGGGCGTGGGGACGCAGGTGCCTCAGCGGGTGAAGAGGCGCAGCGGGATGGCGTCGGCCATGGCTTGCATGCCGGCGTCGTTGGGGTGGAGGTGGTCGCCGCTGTCGTAGGCGGGGAGCATGCGGGCCGGGGCGGCAGGGTCGCGGACGGCGCGGTCGAAGTCGATGACCGCGTCGTAGGCGTTGCCGGTGCGGATCCAGCGGTTGAGGGCCTGGCGCTGGGCTTCGCGTTCCGGGGTGTAGTAGCCCGGGATCGTGGTGTCGGCGAACGGGGTGAGGGTGCCGCCGTAGATGCGCAGGCCGCGGGCGTGGGCCCGGGCGATCAGCCGGCGGTGGGCGGCGATGAGCTGCTCGACCGTGACCGCCTCCGAGGGCGGGGAGGTCGAGCCGGGCTGGCCGATGTCGTTGATGCCGAGCAGGACGATGACGTGGCGGGCTCCCGGCGCGCGGAGGACGTCGCGGTCGAAGCGGCTCAGGGCGCTGTCGCCGAAGATCGGGCCGATGCCCGCGAAGTCGGTGTCCGGGAGGGTGTTGCCGTCGTGGAGCAGGCGGTTGCCGCCGATGCCCTTGTTGAGGACGCCGACGGTGCGCAGCGCGGGTTCCGCCTGCAGCCGGGCGGCGAGTCGGTCGGGCCAGCGGCGGTTGGCGTCCACGGTGGTGATCGCGCCGTCGGTGATCGAGTCGCCGAACGCGACGACCGAGGATCCCCGGGGCGAGACCGTCACGCTGAGGTCGGAGAGGAAGTACCAGGAGGTCGTGGTGGTGGCGGCGGGGAGTGCCGCCGAGCGGGTCACGTTCCCGGCCGCCAGGTAGTTCGTCTGGTACGCCGAGCTGTGCAGCGTGGCGGCGACCGTGCGCCGCGGCAGGTAGGTGCTCACGACCCAGTCGGAGGTGGCGGGCACGGCCACCGGGACCGGGTCGCTGACGGCGCTGCGGCCGGGGGCGATGGTGGTCGAGGCTCGCCCGCCGAAGGTGAGGCGGCGGTCGGTCGCCGGGGTGATCGCGGAGCCGCCGGCGTGCCGGGCCAGGCGCGCTTCGCCGATGACCAGGGGCTGTGTCCCGTACACGTTGGAGAAGTGCACGCGCGGGGAGCGGCCGGCGACGCTGGTGTGGACGATCTGGCGCAGGGTCTGATCGGCGAAGACGACCGAGGGTACGGGTGCCACGGCCGCGCCGGTCGGCGCGGTGCCCCACGTCCCGGTCACGCGCGAGTCACCGCCGGCCGCGGAAGCAAAGGCCGGAGAGGCAAAGGCCGGAGAGGCAGGGGCCGGCGAAGCGGAAGCCGGGGCGGCGGGCAAGGGAGCCCCGACGGCGAGCGCGAGGCCCGCGGCGACGACGGCGAGGAACCGTCGGCGCGCGATGATAGGCGGTGCCATGCTGAACCTCCACGAGAACGAGGACGGCCGGGAGCAAAGCAAGCTGAACAAATGATCGAGAGCTGTCAATGGACAGTTGACCCGGGACGGCGCGGGGAGTCAAGACCCGGCGGGCCCGGTCGTCTCGCGGCCGAGGATGCGGATCGGCGGCCCGGGATGGTCACGCGGCGGGACCCCGTCGAGCGCCTCCAGCACGGCCCGCCCCAGCGTCCGCCCGTGGTCGTGGACGTCGATGCTGAGCGCGGACAGCGGCGGCACGGCCAGTTCGCAGAGCGGCGAGTCGTCGACCGCGAGCAGGCTGAGCCGCCCCGGGACGGGGACGCCGCTGCGGACCAGGTGCTGCTCGGCGGCGACGGCCATCACGTCGTTGTCGAAGATGACGGCGCTCGGGACGGGTTCGACGGTGAGCAGGGTGCCGATGGCGGCGATCCCGCCCTGCGCGCTGTAGTCCGCCTCGACGATGCGCACGTCGAGCCCTTCGCGCTCCCCCGCGGCCAGCATCGCGGCGCTGCGCTCGGTGGTGTGCACCAGGTCGGCGGGGCCGCTGACCCGGCCGATGGTGCGATGGCCGAGGGCGGCGAGCATGCGCATCGCGGCGGTCATCGCGCCGGCGTCGTCGGTGACGACCTTGTGATGCGTACGCGCGTCGTGCCGCCCCGCCAGCACCGCGGTCAGCCCGAGCGCGGCGAGCCGCGCCGGGCGCACGTCGTCGTGGACCAGGTTGACGACGACCACGGCGCGGACGGTGCCGTCGCGGGCCCACCGGTCGTAGACGGCCAGTTCCGCGTCGAGGTCCGGCGCGACGAGCAGCAGGACCGCGGCGCCGTGCGGCTGCAGCGCCTCCTCGAGCCCGGCGATCAGGTCCAGGAAGAACGGCTCCACGCCGACCCGGGCGCGGCCGCCGGCCAGCACCAGCCCGATCAGCGTGCCCGCCACCGCCGGGTCACCGGGCCCGGGCCGGGCTGCCGGTCAGGGAGTTCGCCGAGCGCAGGACCTCCGGGGCGAGGAACGCCGCCGGGTCCACGGACGCCGCGGTGGTGACGGTGAACGTGTGGGTCTCCCCCGGCAGCAGGTCCACGAGCTGGTCGTCGGCGACGGCGTCGGGGGCCACCCGGTCGGCGAGCAGCGCCACGTCGCGGGCGAACGACGTCGCGGTCACCTCCACGCGGTAGCCGCCGTCGATGCGGGTCGCGTGCCCCGCCAGCGGGGCGGGGTCGTAGGCGAGCGTGAGATCCTCGGCGTACAGGTGCGTTGCCCGCAGTCGGCCCTCCGACGCGACGAGCACCTCCCGAGCAGGGTCGGCGGCCGGCAAGGAAATGGCGATGAGGAAGACCGAGCGCGGCGCGGCGGCGAAGGGCGCCTCCTCCGACGCGAGCGGGGTGCCGTCGAAGCCGAGCCGGCGCAGTTGGACGACGCCCTCCCACGGCGACGCGTGGTCGTTGACGACGGCCAGGGTCACGGCGTCGCCGCGCCGGACGAAGGCGAGCGTCCGGTCCGCGTACGCGCGCCGCAACGCGTACCAGGAGGGCTTGGGTTGTCCCGCACTGTCCACGACGGACCAGGACGTGACCGGCCAGCAGTCGTTGAGCTGCCAGATGATGCTGCCCATCGTGCGCGGGGCGTGCGAGCGCAGGTGCGAGACGGCGTACGCGGTGGCGCGGGCCTGGTTGAGCTGGGTGGCCCAGTGCCAGTCCGCGAAGCCGGCGGGCACCGGCAGGTGGTGGGCGAGCCCGCGGTCGAGCTTGCCGTTGCCGTCCGCCGCCTTCTGGTGCAGAAGGAACCCGGGCGAGTCGCGGCGCAGCTCGTCCGGGGCCAGGGTCGCGGCGAGGGTCGACCACGCGGGCGGCGCCTGCCAGCCGAACTCGGAGCAGAACCGGGGCACGCTGCGGTCGTGCCACGTGTAGTCGCGGCCGTTCCATACGTCCCATTCGTGCCTGGTGCCGTACCGGTCGTCGTTGGGGTGGATCTCCTCCGGGTCGTGACCGGGGCTCGACGGGCTGCCCGGGTGGTAGGGGCGGGTCGGGTCGAGCTCGGCGAGCAGCGCGGGGAAGTCCTCGTAGTAGTAGCGGGCGCCCCAGGTCGCGCCGTCGAGCTGCGCCTTCCAGCCCCAGTCCTCGTGGCCCCAGATGTTCTCGTTGCCGCCGTTCCACAGGGCGAGGCTGGGGTGCGGGCTGAGCCGGGCGACGTTCTCGCGGGCCTCGGCGAGGATCTCGGAGCGCAGCGGCTCCTCCTCGGCGTAGGCGGCGCAGGCGAGCGGGAAGTCCTGCCACACCAGCACGCCGCGCTCGTCGCACACGTCGTAGAAGTCGTCCGACTCGTAGATGCCGCCGCCCCAGACGCGCAGCAGGTTGGCGTTGGCGGCGACGGCCCGGTCGACGGCCGCGGCGTAGCGCTCGCGGGTGAGCCGGGTCAGCAGGTGGTCCTCGGGGATCCAGTTGAGCCCGCGCGCGAACACGGGCGTCCCGTTGACCACCAGCGTGAAGCTGCGGCCGTGCTCGTCGGCGCTCTCGTCGAGGGTCACACTGCGAAAACCGACACGCCGGGTGTACGCGTCCAGGGGCCCCTCCGCGCCGGACAGCTCGACGGTGACGGTGCTCAGCGGCTGCGACCCGTAACCGGCGGGCCACCAGACGGGCGCGTCCGGCACCACCACCTCCACCGACGCCTCGGTGGCGCCCGCGGGGACGGTGACGTCGGCGGTGATCCCGGGCTTGTCGAGGGTGACCCGGACCGTGAGCTCACCGGGCTCGCCGAACCCGGAACGCTCGACCGTCACCTGCACGGCCAGCCGCCCGGTGTGCCCGTCGGCGTCCAGCGTCGCCAGCGGCCGGACCGACGCCAGCCGGGCCTCGCGCCAGCGCTCGAGCCGCGCCGGCCGCCAGATGCCGGCCGTCTGCAGGTCGGGTCCCCAGTCCCAGCCGAAGCTGCAGGCCATCTTGCGGACGGCGTTGAAGGGATGGCCGTACGCGCGGGGGCGCGGGCCGAGTTCGCGTTCCTGCTGCTCCGCGTACGTGAGCGCGGGCGCGAACCGCACCGTCAGCGGGACCGCGGCGCCGGTCACCAGCCGGCGCACGTCGAAGCGGTAGCTCCGGTGCATGTTGGCGGTCCGCCCGAGCAGCGTGCCGTCCATCTCCACCGCCGCGACCGTGTCGAGCCCCTCGAAGACCAGGTCGACACGCTCACCCTGCTCGGCGGCCGGGGCCGTGACCGTGGTGTCGTAGCGCCACGCGCTGCGGTGCATCCACGCCAGCTCCGCCTCGTGCGTGCCGGTGTAGGGGTCGGGGATCAGCCCGGCGGCCAGCAGATCGGTGTGTACGCTGCCCGGCACCCGCGCGGGAACCTCGGAGCCGTCGGGGGTGCGCAGCGTCCAGCCGTCGTGGAGGTCGATCCTGATCATTCGCTGAGGCTCCCGGAATCTCGCTGTAACCGCTGCCGAGTAGCATTCTTAAGCAACTGAAGTTTGTCGTCAACGGAGAGTGCATGGACCGGGTCCGGCCGCGCCGCCGCGGCGCGCGCGAGAGCATCCTGGACGCCATCCGCGCGTCCGAGCCGCTGAGCCGCGTCGAGCTGGCCGCGCTGACCGGGCTCACCGAGGCGGCGGTGTCCATGACGGTGCGCCGGCTGCTCGACGAGGGCCTGGTCGTCGAGACCGGCCTGGCCCCCACCGCGGGCAAGCCGCGCCGGATGCTGCGGCTCGATCCGGCGGCGCGGCTCGCGGTCGGCATCCACCGCGACTCGGAGACGACCACGTTCGTGCTGACGGGGCAGACGGGCGGGGTGCTGTCGCGGCTGGCGCGGCCGGCGTCGCAGTCCTCCGTGGAGGAGCTGGCGGCCGATGTGGAGGTGCTGCTGACCGCGGCCGGGGTGGATCGGGCGCGGTGCCTGGGGATCGGGCTCGTGCAGCCGGGGGCGGCCGTTGAACTGGCTTCTGGTTCCGTTGCAGGTGCGGCGTTGCCGGGGGTCAGCGCCGGGGATCTGGGCGGGCG
>CAKUMG010000446.1 GCA_934667465.1 uncultured Actinoplanes sp.
GATCGACCCCGGCCAGCCGGTCGAGGTGGACGCCGCCACCGGCGAGTTCCTCTACTGGTCGTTCGCGGCGGAGGCCGGGCAGCGCCCCGACGTCACCGCCACGGTGACCCTGCCCCCGGCCGCGGACCGCACCGGCGCCCAGTCCTGGACCGTCGAGGTCTTCGACGGCCTGCGCCGCCGCCAGGCCTGCGTGGCGGGGGAGCAGAGCCCGGTCGCCGCGACCGCCGACACGTCGCTCGCCCTGCGCTGCCAACTGCGACAGGTACGCTCCTGGGCCGAGCCGCAGGACGGCGACCCGCTTCCGGGCACGTACTACGTGCGGCTCTCCAGCACCCGCCTGCCCGACCGCGACCTCGGCCTGCCCATCGACGTGGAACTGGGCCTCGCCGCCCCGCGCGGGGACACGGGCGCGGACCAGGGCGTCCTCGCCGCGCCCCTGGTCCCGGAGAATCGGCCCGGCCAGGTCGGCACCGCCGTCACCACCGACCCGTCCGCCGAACCGGTCGCGGCCGGGGAGGACGGGGACGGGTGGTTGCCGGCGTTCTCGTCGCGCTGGTTCTGGACCGCGGGCGGCGGCGTCCTGGCCGCGATCACCGGCCTGGTCGGCTTCTCGCTGACCCGTCGCAGGCGGCCCCGCACCGCCTGACCGGGTTTTCGAACTCTGGCCGCCACCGGTGTCCCGGTGGCGGCCAGCGATGTTGGTACGCGAATTGTGCGGTGAACGCGCGAACGGTCAGATCGCCTTGAGCGGGCCGTCCGCGCTGTGCAGTGCCTCTGCCAGGACCGCGGTGGCGTCCTTGATGTCGACCTCGCACGCCTGCAGCGGCCCGGTCTCGGTGATCCAGGCGTGATCGGCCCCGCCCGCGTACATGGGAGCCAGCCCGAGATCACGGACCAGCTTCGACGCGGTGCGCCGGGCGTCGGGCCAGTCGGTGCACAGGAACTCGGTGAGCAGCGGGTCGTGCCCGCGCCGCGCATCGAGGACCCCCACCGGCAGGGTGTTGAACGCCTTGACCCAGTGTGCCTCGGGCGACCAGTCGGCCAGCTGCGCGAGCCCGCTGCCCTCGACCGGCCAGGCGGGGTTCGTGGCGTCCAGGACGGGCTTGCCCTTGAGCGCGGGCCGGGCCTGGTCGAGGGCGTCGTGGGCGAGGTCCCAGTCGGGCGCGAAGAGAATCGCGTCGCCGAAGTACGCCGCCTGGCGCACACTGACCGGCCGCAGATCGGCACCGACGTCCGCCGGGTCGATCGTGCCGGTGACCACGTGGTGGCCGGCCTGCTTCCACCACCGGGCGAGCGCGCCACCGATCTCGTCGTGACCTGCGATGACTCCGATCCGCATGCCCCCAGCTTGCCGGACCACGCCTGCTTCCGGCGCCGATTCCCCAGATCCGCCGAACGGCCGACCCCGCTCCGCCGTCCGAGCCGGCCCAGTTCCGCCGTCCGAGCCGGCCCAGTTCCGCCGTCCGAGCCGGCCCCGGCGGGCGCGGGTGGACGGCGGCTCAGGCCGCAGTGGCGAGGCGGTTGCGCCCCGCGCGCTTGGCGGCGTACAGGTTCGCGTCGGCCCGGTCGTACAGCTCGTGCCCCGCCTCGCCCGGCCGGCACCCGGCCAGCCCCATGCTCACCGTCACCCGCAGCCCGGGCGCGATCGCCGACCAGTCCCGGGCGAGGATCACCTGCCGGACCCGCTCGGCGATCCGGCGCGCCTCGGCCAAGCCCGCGGTCAGGAACATCGCGAACTCGTCGCCGCCGAAGCGGATCGCCACGTCGTCGCGGCGGCAGTGCGCGCGCAGGACGGCGGCGACCTCGGCGAGGACGCGGTCACCCACGCTGTGCGAGTAGGCGTCGTTGATCGTCTTGAAGTTGTCGAGGTCGATCAGGAGCAGCGTGCCGGTGCCCGCGACGTCGGCCATCCGGCGGTCGAAGAGGCGGCGGTTGCCGAGCCCGGTGAGCGCGTCCGCGTCCGCCGCGCGGTCCGCGCTGTGCCGGGCGTCCTCGAGCTCGATCCGGCGGTACGCCTGCTGCAGCATCGTGCGCCGGTCGAGCCGCAGCTTCCACAGCATCCGTACGTGGGTGTGCAGGGCCTCGAACATGGTGCTGGTGATCTCGCCGGGCAGTTCGAGCGCGGCGGTCACCGCGAGCTCGTACTGGAAGATCAGGGTCTGGGTGGGCAGCAGGGTGAGCTCGTTGGCGGCGAGGAACTCCCGGCGGGCGCCGCGCAGGTCGCCGGTGCCGCGCAGCACGACGCCGTGCGCCAGGTGCAGCAGCCGGGTCTCGTGGCGCTGTCCGGCCTGCCGCATCGCGAGCAGGTTCTTGTCGACGAGCTCCTGCGCGTCGGCCCAGCGGCCCTGCTTGGCCCAGGCGACCGCGAGCAGCGCCTCGGCAAGCGGCGCCTCCGGGATCTCCCCGGCGCGCGGCGAGCCGGCGGGTCCGTGCCCGGTCCAGTGACAGAGCAGCGCCACCGCCTTGCCGATCGTGGCGGCGGAGTCCTCGGGCCGCTGCACGTGCTCGAGCCGCAACGCCCACTCCAGCAGCAGCTCGGCATACTCGATCTCGGCCGCCGACCGGTACAGGTCGTCGGGGTTCTCGAACGCCGCGATGGCCTGCAGCATCGCCGTCTCGGCCAGCTCGAACAGCTCGGCGAGACGCGCGGCGTCGGCCAGCGACGCCATCGCGGAGAAGTAGCGCAGGCTCTTGCGCGGCACGATGTCGAGCATCGCCATGGCCCGCGCGACGTGGTGCAGACCCTCGTCCATCCGGCCGACCTGGATGAGCATCCGGGCGGTGTCGGCCAAGATCTTGGCATCGGTGGTACGGGGTCCCGTGGCGGGCCCGGTGTCGGCAACCAGCTCCTCACCGATGGCGAGCGCCTCGTCGGGGCGGCCGAGCGAGCTCAGCGCGTACATCCGGCCCAGCCGGCTGACCCGCAGCGTGCGCTCGTCGCCGAGGATCGCCAGGACCGCCTCGGCCTCGTCCGCGGCGACGAGGGTCTCGCTGTGCAGGCCGCGGATGGTCAGGTCGTGCACGCGCAGGCCGAGGCTCGCCCACGCGCCGTAGGGCGAGACGACCGCGGGCAACATGTCATGCGCCACCGCGCCACCCCCGTCCCGTCCCGGTCAGTGCCCTCGGCCGGAAATTCGGCCGGTCCGGGACGGAGGTGAGGGTAACGGCATGATCGATCGGTAGGCGCTCCGCCCCGCCCCGTGTCGATCACGGTTTCGCAAAGGCCGGATCCCCCGGCCCGCCGCACCGCCGTGACCCGGGCCGGCCGGTGTCTGCGGGGGTGTCAGGCGGCGGGCTGCCACCCCAGGGCCGGGCCGAGCCGGGTCGCGAGGTCGGTCAGGATCTGCACGTAGTCGGCGTGCTCGAAGCTGAACGGCAGTGCGAAGGCCACCTCGTCGATCTCGCGGAACGCCGCGTGCGCGTACAGCTGCTCGGCGATCTGCTCCGACGTGCCGATCAGGTCGGGTGCGAACATCATGCGGCGCGGGCCGTGCGGGGTGGCCGTGCGGGGGAGACGCTTCTCGACGTACGCCGCATAGCGCGCACGCTGCTCGTCCGTCGCACCGTCGGTCGGGATGACGACGAGCCCCTGCGACACGCGGGCGCGCTCGCCGTCGGGGTGGGCGGCGCGGAAGGCCCGTACGTGCGACAGCTGGGTCTCGGCGAAGTCCTCCGACTCCTCGGCGAAGACCACGCTGCTGGAGAGGAAGTTCGTCCGGTGCTCGCCGGCCCAGGTCGCCGAGCGCAGGCTGCCGCCGCCGTACCAGATCCGGTCGCGCAGCCCGGCCGCGTGCGGCTCGATCCGCTCCGAGAACACCTCGACGACGCCCTGCGCGCCGCTGAGGTCGCTGGCCTTCTCCCCGGCGACGAAGTCCAGGAACCGTTCCACCCGCCGGTAGCTGAAGTCCTCGGCGTCCGCGGTGTCCGGATAGAGCGCTTCCTGGACGTGCTCCCAGTTCATCGGCGGCCCGACGCTGATGCCCGGGTTGAACCGCCCGCCGGAGAGCACGTCGACCGTGGCGAAGTCCTCGGCCAGGCGCAGCGGGTTCTCCCAGCCCAGCGGGGTGACGGCGGTGCCCAGCTCGATGCGGCTGGTGCGCTGCGTGGCCGCGGCAAGTACCGCCACCGGCGACGAGATCCCGTACTGCAGGTGGCGGTGGCGCACCCAGGCACTGTCGAAACCGAGCCGCTCGCCGAGCTGAATGATCTCGAGGGTCGACTCGTGGCCGGCGCGCGGCTCGTCCCGGTCGAACAGCCCGATCGTCAGGAAGCCCAGTTTCCGGAGTGGTTCGCTAGGAATTGGCACCTCTGCGATTCTGCCGGGTCAGGCCGGGGCTTGCCAGCCGATGGCCGGGGCGATGTGCTTGGTGATCGTCTCGAGGATGCGCGCGTTGTAGGCGACCCCCAGCTGGTTCGGCACGGTGAAGAGCACGTAGTCGGCCGCCCGCACCGCCGCGTCGCCGGCGAGCTCGGCGGCGATCGCGTCGGGCGCACCCGCGTACGTCCGGCCGAAGCGTGACCGGACCCCCTCCAGCAGCCCGACCTGGTCCTCCTGCTCCTGGTTGCCGAAGTAGACGCGGTCGATGTCCTCGGTGATCGGCAGCACGCTGCGCGACACGGAGACGAGCGGCTCGCGGTCGTGGCCGGCCTCCTGCCACGCCTGCCGGTAGAGCGCGATCTGCTCGGCCTGCAGCCGGTCGAACGGCACGCCGGTGTCCTCGCTGAGCAGCGTCGAGCTCTGCAGGTTGACGCCCAGCGCGGCGGCCCACTGCGCCGTGGCCCGGGTGCCGGCGCCCCACCAGATCCGGTCGCGCAGGCCGGGGGACTGGGGGGTGATCGCGAGCCCGCCGCTGACGCCGGTGCGCGCGGGGTCGGTACGCGCGACGGCGGCCCCGCCGATCGCGGCCAGGAAGATCTCGGTCTTGCGGCGCGCGTCGTCGGCGGCCGTCTGCCCCTCGGCGGGCACGTAGCCGAACGACTCGGCACCGCGCAGCACGGTCTCGGGGGATCCCCGGCTCACGCCGAGCTGGAGCCGCCCACCGCTGATGAGGTCGGTCGCGCCCGCCTCCTCCGCCATGTAGAGCGGGTTCTCGTAGCGCATGTCGATGACCCCGGTGCCGACGTCGATCCGCCGGGTCCGCGCGGCCATGGCGGCCAGCAGCGGGAACGGCGAGGCCAGCTGCCGCTCGAAGTGGTGCACGCGGACGAACGCGCCGTCGACCCCGAGTTCGTCGGCGGCCTGCGCCAGCTCGATGGTCTGCAGCAGCGCGTCGGCGGCGCTGCGCGTCTGCGAGCCGGCGGCGTTGCGCCAGTGCCCGAACGACAGGAACCCGATCTTCTTCGTCACGACGCCCCCAACGGCTCCGGCCCCGCCCGGCATTCCCCGCTGTGTCGCAGGTCCCGCGGGCTCACTAGTCCTCAGCCTAGCCTCCTAGGACAACGAAGAGCGAGTGATCCGGGCGGCGCCGGGAACCGTACGACTGGGTGTGGATCTCCGAGCGACGGCGTGGCTGGCCGCGGCCCTGACGTCGGGCGCGCTGCTGCTCGCCCTGCCCCCGGTCACCCCGGCCCGCGCCGGCACGCCCGTGCCGGCCGCCGTCGCCTGGCCGGAGGCCGAGCGCGCC
>CAKUMG010000447.1 GCA_934667465.1 uncultured Actinoplanes sp.
CCCGAGGCCACGACGAACCCAGCCGCCACGAACCCAGCCGCCACGAACCCAGCCGCCACGAACCCAGCCGCCACGAACCCAGCGGCCGCAACGAGCCGAGCGGCCGCAACGAGCCGAGCGGCCGCGACGAGCTTCAAGGCGGCCGCGGCTGGGCAGCAGGCGACACGGGCGGCCGCGGACGGGCCGACGGCGACCACACCCACGGCCGGGACGAGCCGGGGGACCGCCGATGACCTCCGGAGTCCGCCCCGCCCGCGTCGACGAGGTCGCCCGCATCGGCGCCCTCGTCGGCCTCGCCTTCGACCATCTCCCGCAGAACCGCGCGCTGGTCGCCGACCCGGCCGACCGCCCGCGCGTGATGACCGGGTTCTTCACGCTGATGGCGGAGTTCGCCGCGTCGCCGGGCGGCCGGATCGACGTGATCTCCGGCCCGGAAGGTGAGCCCGCCGCCGCGGCGGTGTGGTTCGACCGTACGGGCGCCGCACCGAGCCTGCCCGCCTACGGCAACCGGCTCGCCGCCCTGGCCGGCCGCTGGGTGCCGCGCTTCGCGGAGCTGGAGCGGCTGCTCGAGCGGCACCACCCGGACGTGCCGCACTGGCACCTGGCGTTCCTGGCCGTGCACCCGCACCACCAGCGCGCCGGGCTCGGCACCGCCCTGCTGGAGCACCGCCACCGGCTGCTCACCGCGCCCGCCTACCTGGAGGCCACCAACATGCAGAACGTGCGCCTCTACCGGCGGCACGGCTACCGGCGGCTCGACCCGTACGAGATCCGCCTCCCGGACGGGACCCCGTTCTATCGCCTGTGGCGGCCCCGCCGGTCGCCGAACCTGAAGCCGGCCGCCGATCCCGGCAGGGGCAGGAGCAACGCCCGCTGAATCATGCCCCGCCCCTTCCGCACCCGGAAGGGGCGGGGCATTGACCGGGACGCATCGGCGTTATGGAATCGAGGGACCACCCCACCGGCAGCAGGGGGACCGATGTCCGCGGACGAGGTGTTGACCATGGGGCGGATCGGCGTGGACCTCTACCCCGAGCAGCTCGGCGTGCCCCTGCCGCAAGTCCGCTCGTTCGCCAAGTTCCTCGGCGGCAGCCCGACCAACGTGGCGGTGGCCGCCGCCCGCCACGGCCGGCGCAGCGCGGTCATCACCCGCACCGGCGCCGACCCGTTCGGAACCTACCTGCACGAGGCATTACGCGGGTTCGGCGTCGACGACCGCTTCGTGGCCCCGGTGCGCCACCTTCCCACCCCGGTCACGTTCTGCGAGGTCTTCCCGCCCGACGACTTCCCGCTCTACTTCTACCGCCACCCCAAGGCGCCGGACCTGGAGATCCGCGCCGAGGAGCTGGACCTGCCCGCGATCCGGGCGGCCGGGATCTTCTGGGTGACCGGCACGGGCCTGTGCCAGGAGCCGTCGCGCGGCGCGACCCTGGCGGCGTTGCGGGCGCGGGAGACGGGGACGTCGGTGCTCGACCTCGACTACCGCCCTATGTTCTGGGAGTCGCGCGAGCAGGCCCGGCACTGGGTCGGCGAGGCGTTGCCGCACGCGACCGTGGCGGTGGGCAACCTCGACGAGTGCGAGACCGCTGTCGGCACCCGCGACCCGGACCGGGCCGCCGACGCCCTGCACGAGCGCGGCGTCGAGCTGGCCGTGGTGAAGCTGGGCCCCGAGGGGGTTCTCGCCAGCAACAAAGCAACGGCCGGCAACAAGACAACGAAGGTACGGGTGCCCCCGGTGCCGGTGACGGTCGTCAACGGGCTCGGCGCGGGGGACGCGTTCGGGGGCGCGCTGTGCCACGGGCTGCTGTCCGGGTGGGAGCTCGGTGACGTGCTGCGGTTCGGCAACGCCGCGGGCGCCCTGGTGGCGTCGCGGCTGGCCTGCGCCGACGCGATGCCGACCGAGAAGGAAGTGAGGGAGCTGCTCGGTGCCTGACGTCCACGAGCTCGTCGCGGCGCGCGCGGACCGCCCGTACGCGATCGCCACCGCCGCCCGCAAACGCCGCCGCCCCGCGTCCTGGCGCGGGTCGCACGGCCGCCTGATGATCATCGCCGCGGACCATCCGGCGCGCGGGGCGCTGGCCGCCGGCCCGGACCGTTACGCGATGGCGGACCGGGCGGGCCTGCTCGGCCGGCTCCGGACGGCGCTCGCGCACCCCGGCGTCAACGGTGTGCTCGGCAGCCCCGACATCCTCGAGGACCTGCTGCTGCTCGGCGCGCTCGACGACAAGGTCGTGCTCGGCTCGATGAACCGGGGCGGGCTGGCCGGTGCCGCGTTCGAGGCCGACGACCGGTTCACCGGCTACGACCCGGCCGGCATCGCGGCGGCCGGGTTCGAGGGCGGCAAGATGCTGCTGCGGATGGACTACAGCGACGCCGCCACCGCGGACACCCTCGAGGCGTGCGCGCGGGCGGTGACCGGGCTGGCGGAGCGCCGGCTGATCGCGCTGGTGGAGCCGTTCCTGGCGTACCGCGACGAGGGGCGGCTGCGGACCGAGCTGACCGCCGACGCCATGGTCCGCGCGGTCACCGTCGCGGCCGGGCTGGGCACCACCTCGGCGTACACCTGGTTGAAGGTCCCGGTCGTCCCGGACGTCGAACGGGTGCTCGCCGCGACGACGCTGCCGGCCCTGATCCTCGGCGGCGAGGTCAGCGACGACCCCGAGGCCACGTACGCGGGCTGGGCGCACGCCCTGGCCCAGCCGGCCGTGCAGGGGCTCGTCGTCGGGCGCAGCCTGCTCTATCCGCCCGGCGGCGACGTCGGCAATGCCGTGGACCGGGCGGTGAGTCTGTTGTGAGCCGGCTGCTGCGGCGCGGCGACGCCGCCTCCGGACCGTTCGACCCGGCGGTCAGCCCCGAGAGCGCCGGCTGGGGCTACAGCGGCCTGCGGGTGCTCGAGATGGGCATCGGGCAGCGGGTGAGCTTCCACACCGGCGACGACGAGGTGCTCGTGCTGCCGCTGACCGGCGGCTGCGACGTGACCTGCGACGACGAGCGGCTGACGCTGACCGGGCGGCGCTCGGTGTTCACCCGGGTCACCGACTTCGCCTATCTGCCGCCCGGCTCGGCGGTGACCGTCCGGGCGGGCAACGGCGGCCGGTTCGCGCTGCCCAGCGCGCGGGCCGCCCGCGGGCTGCCGTTCCGCTACGGCCCGGCCGAGGAGGTGCCGGTGGAGCTGCGCGGCGCCGGGCAGGCCAGCCGTCAGGTCAACAACTTCTGCACGCCCGGCTCGTTCGAGGCGGACCGGCTGATCGCCGTCGAGGTGCTCACCCCGAGCGGCAACTGGTCGTCGTGGCCGCCGCACAAGCACGACGACCCGGCCGAGGGGGAGAGCGCGCTCGAGGAGATCTACTACTTCGAGGTCGCGGGTTCGCCGTCGGGCACGCCCGGGTCGGGCTACCAGCGGGTGTACGGGCATCCGGGCCGCGACATCGACGTCTGCGCCGAGGTCCGCAGCGGCGACACGGTGCTGATCCCGTACGGCTGGCACGGGCCGTCCATGGCGGCGCCCGGCTACGACCTGTACTACCTCAACGTCATGGCGGGCCCGGGCGAGCGCCGCTGGCTGTTCTCCGACGATCCCGCGCACGCCTGGGTGCGCGCCTCGTGGGAGCGCCAGGAGCTCGACGACCGGCTCCCGCTGACGTCCGCCCGGGAGAGGAGACGCTCGTGAGGCTCACCGTCGCCCAGGCCGTCGTGCGGTTCCTGGCCGGCCAATGGACCGAGCGCGACGGCGTCGAGCAGCGCGCGATCGCCGGGGTGTGGGGCATCTTCGGGCACGGCAACGTGGCCGGGATCGGTCAGGCGCTGGTGCAGGCGCAGCGGACCGGGGAGGCGGCGCTGCCCTACCGGCTGGCGCGCAACGAGCAGGCCATGGTGCACACCGCCGCGGGCTACGCGCGGATGAAGGACAGGCTCTCGGCGTACGCGTGCACGGCCTCGATCGGTCCCGGCTCGACCAACATGCTCACCGGGGCGGCGCTGGCCACAGTCAACCGGCTGCCGGTGCTGCTGCTGCCCAGCGACGTGTTCGCCACCCGGGTCGCGGCGCCGGTGCTGCAGGAGCTGGAGGACCCGCGCGGCTACGACGTGTCGGTCAACGACGCGTTCCGGCCGCTGTCGCGCTTCTTCGACCGGGTCTGGCGCCCCGAACAGCTCGCGCCGGCGCTGCTGGGGGCGATGCGGGTGCTGTTCGACCCGGCCGAAACCGGCGCGGTCACCCTCTGCCTGCCGCAGGACGTGCAGACCGAGGCGTACGACTTCCCGGACGCCCTGTTCGCCCGGCGCGTGTGGCACGTGCCGCGCCCGGTTCCCGAACCCGCCGCCCTCGCGCGCGCCTCGGCGGTGCTGCGCGAGGCGCGGCGTCCGCTGCTGATCGCGGGCGGGGGAGTGCTCTACTCGGGCGCCACGGCGGCGCTGCGCGAGTTCGCCGACCGTACGGGCATCCCGGTGGCCGACACGCAGGCCGGCAAGGGCGCGATCCGGTGGGACCACCCGGGCGCCGTCGGCGGGGTCGGCGCCACCGGCACCCCGGTCGCGAACCGGCTGGCCCGCGAGGCGGACGTGATCCTCGGCGTCGGCACGCGCTACAGCGACTTCACCACCGCGTCGCGCACGGCTTTCGCCGCCGGCGCCCGCTTCGTCAACCTCAACATCGCCGCGTTCGACGCGCACAAGCTGGCCGCCACGGCCCTGGTCGCCGACGCCCGCGAGGGGCTCGCCGCGCTCGGCGGGTTCGAGACCCGCAACACGTGGTCGGAGGAGCTGACTGCCTGGCACCGTACGGTCGATCGCGCCCTGCACCTCGGCCATGGCCCGCTGCCGGCGCAGTCCGAGGTGCTCGGCGCCGTCCACGAGGCGTGCGGCGAGCGGGACGTCGTCGTGCAGGCGGCCGGGAGCATGCCCGGTGACCTGCAGCTGCTGTGGCGGGCCCGGGACCCGAAGCAGTACCACGTCGAGTACGGCTACTCGTGCATGGGCTTCGAGATCGCCGGCGCGCTCGGCATCAAGCTCGCCGACCCGGGCCGTGAGGTGTTCGCGCTGGTCGGCGACGGCTCGTACCTGATGATGGCGCAGGAGATCGTGACCGCGGTCGCCGAGGGCGTGAAGCTGATCATCGTGCTCGTGCAGAACCACGGCTTCGCCTCGATCGGCGCGCTGTCGGAGTCGGTCGGCTCGCAGCGCTTCGGCACCAGCTACCGCTACCGGGGGCTCGAGGACGACTACGACGGCGGCTACCTGCCGGTGGATCTCGCGGCGAACGCGGAGAGCCTCGGCGCGGCCGTCATCCGCTGCCGCACGATCGCGGACGTGACCGAGGGGCTCAAGCGGGCGCGGGCCGCCGACCGGCTCACCGTCGTGCACGTGGAGACCGACCCCCGCTCGCCGGTGCCGTCCTCGGAGTCGTGGTGGGACGTGCCGGTCGCCGAGGTCTCCGCGCTGCCGAGCACCACCGCGGCGCGTACGGCGTACGAGCTGGCCAAGCGTGACCAGCGCACCCACCTTTAGGAGACCCTCATGGCGACCATCGAGCACTGGATCGGCGGCGCGGCCACCGCCGGCTCCGGCACCCGCCGCGGCCCGGTCTTCGATCCGGCGACCGGGCGGCAGCAGCACGAGGTGGTGC
>CAKUMG010000448.1 GCA_934667465.1 uncultured Actinoplanes sp.
CGATCGGCAGGTGCACGAGCTTCTCCGTGCCGGCCAGCTCGCGCTCGTGGTCGATCCAGCCCCACAGGTCGTCATAGTCGTCGCTGTCCGGGTAGAACAGCTCGACGAAGGACAGCGTGACCTCGTTGCCGCCCAGGTCCGCGCGCAGGTCGTAGTCGAGCCGCCCGCCGAACGCCGTGCGCCACAGCTCCACCAGCGGCGCCGGCAGCGGGCCGGCACACCGCTCGGCGACGGCCGCGAGGGTCGCGTCGTCGATGCCCGGCTGCGCCTCCAGGATGACCCGGTCCGCGAAGACGGCGAGCCCGTGCTCCGCCAGGACGCGGCTCCCGGCGTCATCCATCGAGCTGTCCGGCCAGCTCGGCGACGGCCTGGTCGACCTCTGCGCGGTCGTAACCGCGCAGCTTCACCGGGAACTGCGCACCGGCGAGGGCCGCCCGGGCTTCCCCGCGCGCGACCGCGCTGCCCGAGGCGAGGGCCTGCCTGGCCGCCTCCAGCGCCCGGTCGACCTCGGCGATGTCGTAGCCGCGCAGCACGATGAAGAAGTCGCGTCCCATGACGATCATTGTGCGCCCCGGCGCAAGGGGCGTGCGCCGCAGCGAAAGATCATGCGGTCCCCGGACGGGAGGGTGGAGCGGCAAGGACATCCGAGCATCGAGGAGTACGTGGTGGGACAGCTGGACGGCAGGACCGCGGTGGTGACCGGTGGCTCGACCGGGATCGGGCTGGGGGCGGCGCGCCGGTTCGCCGAGGAGGGCGCGCAGGTCTACGTGACCGGGCGGCGGGCGGATGTGCTGGAGCGGGCCGTCGAGGAGATCGGCCGGGGCGCGGTCGGCGTCGTCGGGGACGTGGCCGTGCAGGAGGACCTGAAACGGCTCTACGAGCGGGTCGCCGCCGACGGGAACCGGGTGGACGTGCTGTTCGTCAACGCCGGGGTGGGCGGGATCGCGCCGCTCGGCCAGATCACCGAGGAGCACCTCGACGCGCTGCTCGGCATCAACCTCAAGGGTGCCGTGTTCACCGTACAGAAGGCTCTGCCGCTCCTGAACGACCACGCGTCGGTGATCCTGACGTCGTCGATCTGGTCGGTCGAGGGCCCGGAGGGCTTCGGCGTCTACTCGGCGACGAAGGCGGGGCTGCGCTCCTTCGCCCGCACGTGGGCCAACGAGCTCAGGGGCCGCGGCATCCGGGTCAACGCGATCAGCCCGGGCACGATCAACACTCCCGGCCTGGCCGGTGCGATCGGGGGCGGCGGACCCGAGCAGGCGAAACAGACCATGGACTACCTGGTGTCCCGCATCCCGCTGGGCCGCGCCGGCGAGCCGGACGACGTCGCCGACGCGGTGCTGTTCCTGGCCACGTCGCAGAGCCGCTTCATCACCGGCATCGAGCTGTTCGTCGACGGCGGCACGGTTCAGGTCTGACGGTCACCCCGGGTCTCGCGAGGGGTCACGCCGAACTCGCGCCGGTAGGCGGTGGTGAAGGAGGCGTGACTGGCAAACCCGGACGCGTACGCGATCTGCGCGATCGACCTGTCGTCCCAGGCCCGGGCGGCGAGGCGGGTGCGCGCCAGCCGCAACCGTTCCGTGCGGATGAGGTCGCGGGACGTGGTGCCCGCGGCCTGCAGCACGTCCTGCAGATAGCGCGCCGACCAGCCCAGCGCCCGGGCCACGCCGCCGATGGAGAGCCCGGGATCGGCGGCGTGCCGGCGCACGTACCGCCGGATCTGCTTCTCGACCTCGTGGCGCTGCGCCGCCGGCGCCGAATCCGCGGCACCCTCGGCGGCCAGGCCCACCAGATCGAGCAGCTGCTCGCACGCGAGGTCGAACGACGCCTCGGCGAGCCGCTCGCGCTCCTCCTGCAGCGTCAGCACCGCCTGCCGGATCAGCCGGCCCACCCCCGCCGTCCCGTCGAGCACCTGCGGCTCCCGGCCGGCGGCGGGGTTGCGGCGGTGCAGCGCCTCGCCCGGAACGATCAGCGCGACGGACAGGAAGTCCTCCCCGTGCGTGAACCGGAACGGCCGGTCCACATCGCACAGCACCATGCTCCCGGGCCGGAGCTCTCCCCCGGCACCGCCCTGCTCCACGGCGGCACTGCCGGCGGTCGGCACCAGCAGCTCGACCACCCCGCGCGGATCGGTCCGGATGTGCCGCCGGTCCCGCTCGAACACCTCCCGGACATTGCCGCACAAAGCGACCCCGTACGCCCGCGACTGCTGCCACTCCAGCCGCCCCGCCCACGGCCCGTCGCCGTCGGTCACGGTGACCCGGCTCGCGCCGTGCAGGTCGACGAACGCCTCACACCAGGCCTGCGCGGTCGGAGTCGCGCCCGGTTCGTTCCAGCGGTACATCCCAGGAACACTAGCTTTCTATGATCGGCGCATGAGGGCAGCGGTCGAGACGTTGTACGCGGTGTTCGCCGGCTATCCGCTGCGTGACTGGACGGACCCGTGCATGCACTGCCACACCGACGCCGACGAGCGCCGGCTGCACGGGGCGCCGCTGCGCGAGCTGAGCGCCGGCGACCTGCGACAGTTCACGGATGGGTCGCTGATGGTGTGGGGCGGGCTGGGAGACCTCAAGCACTTCCTGCCCCGGATCCTCGAGATCGCCGGCACGGAGGGCTTCGACTACCCGGACGTCGAGGTCGTCTACGGCCACCTCGCGTACGGGGACCTGCCGTCCTGGCCGGCACCGGAGCGCGCGGCGGTGCTCGGCTTCGCCATGGCCCACTGGCAGGCGGTCCTCGACGACGACGCCGACATCGAGGCGCTGCTCGCCGCGCTGATGCTGATCGAGGACGACCTCACGCCCTACCTGACCGTGTGGGAGCGCTCGTCCGTGGCGGGCGCGCTGGTGTCGCTGGGCGAGTTCGCGGAGGAGGTCGCGCTCATCATGGGCGGCAAGCGCCAATGGAACGCCTACCTGAACACCGAACGAGTCCTGCCGGGCCCGGCCCAGGTGATCGGCTGGCTGACCGGGCCGGAGCTGACCGCCCGCCTGACTGCCCGCCGCGGGACGATGCCGGACCCGGCCGCCGAGGCCGCGCTCGAGCTGGCGATCGGCGCGCTGGCCGCGATGCCCCGGCCGCTCTGACGCTGCGCGGGGCGGCGCGGCGCCGGGTCAGCGGAAGGACCAGCCGCCGTCGGAGGCGATGGTGTGGCCGGTGACCCAGTCGGCCTCGTCGCCGAGGAGCCAGGAGACCAGGCGGGCGGTGTCGGCCGGGGTGCTCCAGCGGCCGCCCGGGCTGAGGCGGGACACCTCCGCGCGTACGGTCGCCGGCGTAGCCGGTGTCGTTGGGGCCCGGGTCGAGGCAGTTGACGGTGATGCCGCGGGGCATCAGGTGCGCGGCGACGCTGCGGGTGAGCTCGTGCAGGGCCGCCTTCGAGGCGATGTACGGAAGTTCGGCGGGCATGGCGCCGTGGTACTGGCCGGAGGTGAAACTGAGCACGCGGCCGCCCCGCGGCATCGATCCATCATGCCCGGATGGTCGCGGTGACGGCCGAGACCCGGCAGGGCGCCGCGTCGAGCGGCTGGGTGGACGGCGGCGGGCGCCTCGCGACGGGGGATGCGCGTCGTGCGTACGGAATGCGACGTCAGCCCTGCCAGGCACCGGCAGTGCCTCCCGTGGTGAGCCGGCGCCGACCTATCGTCGGGGCATGGCGGTGAACGAGGAGATCCGTGACTTCCTGTTGTCGCGGCGGGCTCGGATTGCGCCGGGTGATGTGGGGTTCCCTGCGCATGGTGACCGGCGGGTGGCCGGGTTGCGGCGGGAGGAGGTGGCCGAGCTCGCCGGGGTGAGCGTCGAGTACTACACGCGGCTCGAGCGGGGGCAGGCGCGCGGCGTGTCGGACGCGGTGCTCAGGGCTGTCGCGCGGGCGTTGCGGCTGGGCGAGACCGAGCGGAACCACCTGTTCGATCTCGTGCACGCGGCCAACGCGCGGCCGGCGCCGCGACTTCATGCGCGGCAGGTGCGGCCCGGGGTGCAGCGGCTGCTGGACAGCATGACCGGTGCGCCGGCGTACGTGTGGAACGGCCGGCTCGACGTCCTCGCCGCGAACGCGTTGGGTGCGGCCCTGTTCGCGCCGATGTTCGCGAGTGCGGCGCAGCCGGTCAACCAGGCGCGGTTCCTGTTCCTCGACCCGGCCGCGCGCGACTTCTTCCCCGACTGGGAGCAGTTGGCGCACGACGCCGCGGCGGTTCTGCGCGCCGAGGCGGGCCGCGATCCGCACGACGCGCGTCTCGCCGAACTGGTGCGCGAGCTCTCCGCCGCCAGCGCGGACTTCCGGGAGATGTGGGCGGCCTACGACGTGCGCACCCGGCGCACCGGCGCCGAGCGCTTCCGGCACCCGGTGGCCGGCGCACTCACCGTCACCTTCGAGTCCATGTCGCTCAGTGACGACCCGGACCTGCGCATCACCGCCGGTACCGCCGAACCGGACTCACCCTCCGCACAGGCATTGACCCTCTTGTCACTCTTCGTGGAAGGCACCGCATGACCGGCTCCGCCCTGCTCGTGATGGACGTGCAACACGCTGTCGTCGCCCGCTATCCCGACCCGGACTACCTGCCCCGCCTGCGCACCGCGATCGACGCGGCCCGCGCCGCCGGCGTACCCGTCATCTTCGTCACCGTCGGCTTCCGGCCGGGCGCCCCCGAGGTCCACCCCCGCAACAAGATGTTCGGCGCACTGGCCGGCCGCGCCTCCGACCCCGCCGCCACGGCGATCCCCGCCGAAGTCGCACCGGCAGACGGCGAGCCGATTGTCACCAAGCGCCGCGTCTCCGCCTTCGCGGGCAGCGACCTCGACCTGCTCCTGCGCTCCCAGGGCATCGCGCGCCTGATCCTCACCGGCATCGCCACCAGCGGCGTCGTCCTGTCGACGCTGCGCCAGGCGGCCGACCTCGACTACGGCCTCACCGTCCTCGCCGACGCCTGCCTCGACGCCGACCCCGAGGTCCACCGCGTCCTCACGGAGAAGGTTTTCCCGATGCAGGCGGAAGTGCAGACAATCGACCATTTTGTACGCTCATCGCGCGCACCCGCCGCAAGGTGACCCGGTCCCGTCCACCCAGCCGCTCGACGCGGCATCGTGCCGGGTCCAGGCCGTCACCGCGACCATCCGCCTGACAGCATGGTCATCGACATGTACCCTTCCCCGGGCCCCAGCCCTGACGGAAGGTCCCTGTCTCCGTGCGCGCGTTGTTCGTCCTTGCCGTCGCCGTCCTGGCCGGCTTCGTCCTCAGTCCTCTCCTGCGCGCCGACGCCGCCTGCACCCCTCCTCCCACCAGGACGGCGGGCGAAGCGCAGGCGGGGGACGCGGCGCTGAAGGGCTGGAGCAAGGAACAGATCGCCAACGCGCGCACCATCGTCACCATCGGCGCCGAACGCCGGGTGTCCACCCGGGGTCAGATCATCGCGGTGGCCACAGCCCTGCAGGAGTCCAGCCTGCGCAACCTGCGCGGCGGCGACCGCGACTCCATCGGGCTGTTCCAGCAGCGCCCCAGCCAGGGGTGGGGGACGCCGAAGCAGCTGTCCGACCCGGCGTACCAGACCGGCAAGTTCTACGACAAGCTGCTCAGGATCGACGGCTGGTCCGAGATGCGGCTGACCGAGGCA
>CAKUMG010000449.1 GCA_934667465.1 uncultured Actinoplanes sp.
GGGCCGTCGGCCGAGATCACACGGACACGGGCTGCCTGCTCGTCGGAGGCGGTCATCTCGACGTACGAGCCGGCGTCGGGGACATGCGCGGAAGTAGTCATAGCAACCCGGCCATCGTCCGGGTGCCGGAACCCCTGAGCGAAGTGCCTCCCTCATGACCGTTTCTTGAGCCGCCGACACGCGCCGCGACCGGGGTGGATACGCTCAGGTCGGCGTCGTCGGCCGCAGGGTCGCGGTCGAGGGAGTCCTCGTCTCGAACACAAGGAGCGATACGACAGATGGCCACCATTGAAGCGATCGTCGCCCGGGAGATTCTCGACTCGCGGGGCAACCCGACCGTCGAGGTCGAGGTGGGGCTGGACGACGGCACGATCGGCCGCGCGGCCGTCCCGTCGGGTGCCTCCACCGGTGCCTTCGAGGCGATCGAGCTGCGTGACGGCGACAAGGGCCGTTACCTCGGCAAGGGTGTCGAGAAGGCGGTCAGCAACGTCGAGGACAAGATCGCCGACGAGCTGATCGGCTACGAGGCGAGCGAGCAGCGCCTCATCGACGAGAAGATGCTGGACCTGGACGGCACCTCCGACAAGTCGGAGCTGGGCGCGAACGCGATCCTGGGCGTGTCGCTGGCCGTGGCGAAGGCCGCCGCGCAGAGCGCCGAGCTGCCGCTGTTCCGCTACGTGGGCGGCCCGAACGCGCACGTGCTGCCGGTGCCGATGATGAACATCCTCAACGGTGGTGCGCACGCCGACTCGAACGTCGACGTGCAGGAGTTCATGATCGCCCCGATCGGCGCGCCGTCGTTCCGGGAGGCGCTGCGCACGGGCGCCGAGGTCTACCACGCGCTCAAGTCGGTGCTGAAGAAGAAGGGCCTGTCGACGGGTCTCGGCGACGAGGGCGGCTTCGCGCCCAGCCTGCCGACCAACGCCGCCGCCCTGGACCTGATCGCCGAGGCCGTGCAGGCCGCCGGCTTCACCCTCGGCACGGACATCGTGCTGGCCATGGACGTCGCGGCGACCGAATTCCACAAGGACGGCGCGTACGTCTTCGAGGGCGCGCCCAAGTCCACCGACGAGATGATCAACTACTACGCCAAGCTGGCGGAGACCTACCCGATCGTCTCGATCGAGGACCCGCTGGACGAGGAGGACTGGGCGGGCTGGACCGCGCTGACGACCCAGATCGGCTCGAAGGTCCAGATCGTGGGCGACGACCTGTTCGTGACGAACCCCACTCGCATCGGCCGGGGCATCGCCGAGGGCGCGGCCAACGCCGTCCTCGTCAAGGTCAACCAGATCGGCTCGCTGACCGAGACCCTCGACGCCGTGGACCTCGCCCACCGGGCCGGCTTCCGGACCATGATGAGCCACCGCTCGGGCGAGACCGAGGACGTCACCATCGCCGACCTGGCCGTCGCCGTGGGTAGTGGCCAGATCAAGACCGGCGCCCCGGCCCGCTCGGACCGGGTCGCCAAGTACAACCAGCTGCTGCGCATCGAGGAGGAGCTGGGCTCCGCCGCGCGGTACGCCGGAGCGGGCGCATTCCCCCGTTACCGCACCGCGTAACGCTCAGTCACGAGATCATGGAGTTGTGGCGCCGCGTTTCGGGGGCATAGTGTCCTGAAGCAGGTGCCGCAACTCTGTGGTCGCGCGTGCCGGGGGGAGGGTCAGGGATGACGCAGCGCCGCAGTCCGAGTGGACAGGGGCCGACGCGCCGTCCCACCGGCGCCGCGGGGCGCCCCGGCGTGCGCGCGGGCGCCCGCGCCGGGCGGACCAGGGACACCGCGTCGACCCGCATCGAGCCCCGCCGCAACCCCGCCACCCGGACCACCTCGGGCATCAACCGCTCCGGCAACCGCCCGGCCGCCGCGCGCCGTGCGGCCGCGGCCGGCGCGACCAAGCGCACCGTGGCGACGCGCCCCAAGACCTTCACCGGCCGCGCCGCCGTCCTGGTGGCCGTGCTGATCGCCCTCGCGCTCGCCTACACCTATCCGGTACGCGTCTATCTCGACCAGAAGTCCCAGATCGCCCGGATGCAGGCCGACCAGGCCACGCAGCAGGCCGAGATCCGGGGGCTCGAGGAGGAGGTCGAGAAGTGGGACGACGAGGCCTATGTCAAGATCCAGGCCCGCGAGCTGCTCTATTACGTCGAGCCCGGCGAGGTCCCGCTGCTGGTGACCCCGGCCGACCCCGCCGCCGCCCGGGCGGCGGACGGGAGTGCGGCTCCGGAGCCCGGCCGGTGGTACGACACACTGTGGGGGAGCGTCGCGGCCGCCAACGAGGGGTGAGACCGTCCCCTCGCCGGCGGGCCGGCGTGACCCGGAATCGCAGAATCAGCGAAAGTAGATGACGACTCCTTCCGAGGCCGATCTCGCGATCGTCGCCGACCAGCTCGGCCGCCGTCCGCGCGGCACCCGTGCCGTCGCCCACCGCTGCCCCTGCGGCAACCCGGACGTGGTCCAGACCGAGCCGCGCCTCGACGACGGCACCCCGTTCCCGACCACGTTCTATCTGACCTGCCCGCGCGCCACGGCGGCGTGCAGCCGGCTGGAGTCGGCGGGCGTCATGCGGGAGATGCAGGACCGGCTGGCCACCGATCCGGAGCTGGCCGAGCGCTACCGGGCCGCCCACGAGGACTATCTGGCCCGCCGCGAGGCGCTCGGCCACGTGCCCGAGATCGCGAAGGTCTCCGCCGGCGGCATGCCCGAGCGGGTGAAGTGCCTGCACGTCCACCTGGGCCACGCGCTCGCCGCCGGGCCGGGGGTCAACCCGTTCGGCGACGAGGTGCTCGAAGCGGTCGGCGCGTGGTGGGACGCCGGGCCCTGCGTGCCCCGCGAAGGAGCCTGACCGTGGAGATCCGGCGCGCCCGGACCGCGGACGTGCGGGCGATCCGCGCGCTCGTGGACACGTACACGGCCGATCGAAGGCTGCTCAGCAAGGCCACCGTCACGCTCTACGAGAGCGTCCAGGAGTTCTGGGTCGCCGTCGTGGACGAGCGGGTCGTGGGCTGCGGTGCGCTGCACGTCATGTGGGAGGACCTGGCCGAGATCCGGACGGTCGCCGTGGACCCCGCGTGCCGGGGCATGAAGATCGGCCACCGGATCGTCACCGCGCTGCTCGACGAGGCGCGGGACCTCGGCGTCGCGCGGGTGTTCTGCCTCACGTTCGAGACCCGGTTCTTCTCCTCGTTCGGGTTCGCCGAGATCGACGGCGCGCCGGTGCCGCCGACGGTGTACGAGCAGCTCCTGCGCTCGTACGACGAGGGTGTCGCCGAGTTCCTCGACCTGGAGCGGGTCAAGCCCAATACGCTCGGCAACACCAGGATGTTGCTGCACCTGCAGGGAGGCTGAGGGTGAGAGTCGCCGCCATCGACTGCGGAACCAACTCGATCCGGCTGCTGATCGCCGACGTCGACGCCGGATCGCTCACCGACGTCTCCCGGCGGATGGAGATCGTCCGGCTGGGAGAGGGCGTGGACCGGACCGGGATGCTGGCCCCGGCGGCGATCGAGCGCACCCGGCAGGCGCTGCTCGGCTATGCCGCGGAGATCGCCGAGCTGGGCGTGGGCCGGGTCCGGATGTGTGCCACCTCGGCGTCGCGGGACGCGTCGAACGCCGCGGACTTCCGGGCGATGGTCCGCTCGGTGCTCGGGACCGACCCCGAGGTGATCACCGGCGAGGAGGAGGCGGGACTCTCCTTCACCGGGGCGGTGCACGGGCTGGACGCCGAGGCGCCGTACCTCGTGGTCGACATCGGCGGCGGGTCCACCGAGTTCGTGGTGGGCAGTGACACGGTCAGGCACGCGGTGTCGGTGGACATCGGCTGCGTACGGCTGACGGAGCGCCACCTGTACAGCGACCCGCCCACCGCGGCGGAGATCGCGGCGGCGGAGCGCGACATCACCGAGGCCGTCGATGCGGCGCTGCGCAAGGCCTCCGGGCGGGGCACGGCGACCCTCGTCGGGCTCGCCGGATCGGTGACCACCGTCACCTCGCTGGCGCTGGGCCTGCCCGACTACGACTCCGCCCGGATCCACCACGCCCGCGTCTCCTACGACGACGTGGCGAAGGTGACCCAGGAGCTCCTGGGCGCGACCGTCGCCGACCGCCGCGAACTGCCGGGCATGCATCCCGGGCGCGCCGACGTCATCGGGGCCGGGGCGCTCATCCTGCGCATCATCATGGAACGGGCGGGCAAGACGTCGGTCGTCGCCAGCGAGCACGACATCCTCGACGGCATAGCCTTCGGCCTGGCCTGAACGTGCGCTCCCGGACCCCCGGGGAGGTCGCCGCGCACGCGGCGGCGGCACCCGACCTGGCGGCGCTCGACGCCGGCGTCACGGATTGTTTCGCCTGCCCGCGCCTGGTCACGTGGCGTGAGGAGGTCGCGGCGACGAAGCGTGCGGCCTTCCGCGACGAGGCCTACTGGGGGCGACCGATCGCCGGGTTCGGGCCGGACGACGCGCGGATCGGGATCCTGGGGCTCGCCCCGGCGGCGCACGGCGGCAACCGGACCGGCCGGATCTTCACCGGGGACCGGTCCGGCGACGTCCTGATCGCCGCCATGCACCGGGCCGGCCTCGCCAACCAGCCGACCAGCGTGCGCGCCGACGACGGTCTCGAGCTGCGGCACTCCCGGATGTTCCCGGCGGTCCGCTGTGCACCGCCGGACAACAAGCCGCTCCCGGAGGAGCGGGACACCTGCGCACCCTGGGTGCACCGGGAGGTCTCACTCCTGCGGCCCACCCTGCGGGTGGTGGTCGCGCTGGGTGCCTTCGCCTGGGCCGCGTGGTGGCCGATCCTGCGCGAGGTCTATGCCGTACGCGTGCCGGTGCCGCGCCCGCGTTTCGGTCACGGCGCCGTGGCGGAGGTGCCGGGTGCGCCGGTGCTGCTCGGCTCGTACCACGTGTCGCAGCAGAACACGTTCACCGGCCGGTTGACGCCGGCGATGCTCGACGACGTCTTCGCGAGTGCGAAAGGTTTTGCGGGCCTGGCATGATGCATCTCGCCAGTGGATTTTCCCTCGCGCAAGGATCAGGGCCCGACTAGTGGATCTCGCTGCACTGCGTCGCTGGTGGCCGGTGGCCGCCGTCCTCGCGCTGCTCTTCGTCGCCGGCCTGGCGGCCACCCGGTCGGCACCGCAGCTGGAGCGCTTCGACCCGAACGCGGGCGAGCCGGTGCCCGAGACCGCCGCGCCGCTGCTGCCGCCGAGCCCGGAACCGAGCGTCTCGCTGAGCCCCGAGCCGGTGGAGGCCGCCCGCGACCTGCCCGGCTGGATGGGCACGGCCGCCTGGGTGGCGCTCGCGGTCTTCACGGTGCTGGTGGTGGCGCTCGTCGGGTGGGCGCTCATGAAGGACGTCGCCAAGCGTCGCGTCAAGCGGGGCGGGCGCCGGGCGAAGTCCCGTACGGAATCGCAGACCGCCGAGGAGATCGTGGCCGCGGTCGATGCCGGCCTGCCGGTCGCGGTGGTCAGCAACACGCTGTGCGGCGCCGCGTTCCGCGAGATCATCGCCGGGTCGCCGCTGGACGGTGCGTTCGGCGCGGAGATCTACAGCGACGAGGTCGGCGTCCGCAAACCCAACCCGGCCATCCTGAAGCACGCGGCGGACCGGCTCGGCGT
>CAKUMG010000450.1 GCA_934667465.1 uncultured Actinoplanes sp.
GCGACGGCCGCCGCGGTCACGACCACCAGCACGGTGCCCATGAGCACGATCCCGCGCCGGTCGCGGCGGATCTCGCGCAGCGACGTGGTCAGGCTCTCCCAGTACAGCAGCGCGGGCAGGAACAGCAGCAGCACCGCCTCCGGGGGCAGGTGCACCTCGCGCAGCGCGGGGACGAAACCCAGGAGAATCCCGCATACCAGCAGCAGTACGGGTGCCGCGAGCCGCAGCCGCGCCGCCAGCACACCGGACACGAGCACCGAGATGCCGAGCACCACCACGACGACGAGAGCGAGCACGCCGCCTGCGTACCCCCGGATCCGCCCCTCAGTCCTCCCCCGCCCCGCCGGTCGGCGCAGCCCCGGACCGGGCCGGCCGGGCGGCGGGCCGATCCGGAGCGGACTTCGCTCCGGCGGCTATCGTCTCGGCATGCGTACCGTGACCGAATCCTGGGCGGCGATCGACCGGTGGATCGCGCAGCACGCGCCGGCCGGCGCACAGGTGCAGCGGCCACCCGCCACCGAGGAGGCGCTGGCGGCCGCGGAGCACACCCTGGGTCTCGGGCTGCCGCCGCAGCTGCGCGAGTCGCTGCTGTGCCACGACGGGCAGGAGCACGGTTCCCTGATCTTCCCGGACCTGCGCATGCTGCCGCTCGCCGAGATCATCGCCACCCGCGACGAGATGACCGAGGTGGCGGACGACGAGGTGGGCCGCGACGGCGACGACGACTGGTGGTGGCACGCGGGATGGCTCCCGGTCGCCCGCCTCGACGGCGATCTGGAGGTCGTCGACTGCCGCCCCGGGCCGGGCCACGGCCGGATCGGGCACCGCTCGCGCGACGACGTCGCCCAGTTCGGTCCCGGCTGGGGCTACCCGAGCCTGGCCGCCCGGCTCGACCGGGTCGCGACCGCGCTCACCACCGGCACGCCCTGGAACGACCTGATGGCCGGCGTCGACGGGAACGGCGTGCTCTTCTGGGACACCTTCTAGGACGGCAGCGTGTCCGCGAGATCGCCCGGCGCCCGCATCCGCCAGGCGTCGGTGATCAGCTCCTCGAGCCGCCCCACCCCGACCGCCGCCAGCCGCACCATGGCCAGCGGCAGCCCCTCGTAGGCGGGCACGGTGAAGAACAGCTCCGGCTCTCCCAGCACCAGCGCCTGCTTCTCGGCCTCGTCGCCCACATAGAGCACCGCGATGTCGGTCCGGATCACGCGCGGCTTGCCCGGCACGCGCTCCGGATAGGACCACACGAACCCGTGCCCGCCGACCCGGAAGTCGAAGCCTGCGCTCGCGATCTCGGCCACCTGCGGCAGCCCCAGCGCGATCCTGCGCAGGTCGTCCGCGTCAGCCACCTCACCCCTCCCTCACCGCCCGATGGTAACCACGGCCGGGCCCCGGGTGGCGCGACCCTGGCATGATCCACACGTGTTGATGCCCGCGATCGTCGTCGCAGTCCCGCTCGTCCTGTGGCTGTTCGTGGCGCCCGCGCCCCGGCTCCGCCTCGTGGTCGCCGCGCTGCTGCTGGCCGTGGGCGCCCTGGCGGTCCTGCTCGGGCACCTCCTGCCGCGCGGGCGGTACGAGCTCACCCTCGGCGCGGCCGTCCTGGCCACGGGCATCGTCCTGGCCGGCCTGTCCCGCGACCCGCGGCGACCGCGGAGCAGGAAGGTCGCGGCGATCCTGCCCGTGGGGCTCGCGGTCCTGGCGTGCGGCGCGGGCGGCGCTCTGCTGCGCCCGGAACCGTTCCATCCGCCGGTGCGGCACATCCTGCCGCTGCCCGGTGGCCTGACCGTGATCGAGGAGCGGGAGACCGAGTGCGGCCCCGGCTCCTGCGCCACCTATGTGGACATCACCGGCCGCCCCGGCCAGGGCCGTGAGGACCTGGCCGCCGAGCTGCGGAACCATCTCGCGGCGAAGGGCCTGCCCGCCGGCGGCTGCGAGCCGTACGGCTGGGTCCTCGATCGCCGCCCTCTGTGCACCGGCGTGTACGGCGCCTCCGCGAACGTGGGCATCTCCCTGGAGGGCGGCCGGGACTGATCTCCGGGGTCAGGTGCGGGGCAGGCGCACCGTGAACGTGGTGACGGCCTCGTCGGGCTCGCTGACGGCGATGGCGCCGCCGTGCTGCTCGGTGATGGCGCGGGCCAGCGTCAGCCCGAGCCCGGTGCCCGGCACCCCGCGGTGGCGGGCGGCGTCGCCGCGGAAGAACTGCTCGAACAGGCGGGCACGTTCCTCGAAGCGGATGCGTTCGCCGGTGTTGGAGACGCACAGTACGGCGGTGCGGTCGTCGGCGTGCAGCGTGATGCCCACGGTGGCGTGGTCGTCGGACCAGGTCAGCGCGTTGCCGAGCAGCTCGTCGACGACCTGGCGCAGCCGGTGCGGGTCCCCGGTCATCGGGATGTGGTCCGGGACGTTGACGGCGACGGGCGTGGCGGCCGCGCAGGCCTCGGCCGCCTCACGGACGACGTCGGCCAGGTCCATCCCGCGGAGCTGCATCGCGATGTGGCCGGAGCGGATGCCCGCGACGTCGAGCAGCTTGGCGACGATGCCGTGCAGGGTGGCGGTGTTGCGCCGCATCACCTCGAGCATCTCGGTGCGTTCGGTGGCCGGCAGGTCCGGGTCGTCGAGGAGGAACTCGGTGTACGTCTGGACGCTGGTCAAGGGGGTACGCAGTTCGTGGCCGACCAGCGCGATGTACTCGTCGCGGGTGCGGTCGAGCTCGACGGCGAGCCGTTCGGCGCGGCGGCGCTCGAGGAGCTCGCCGATGTGCGCGCCGATGCCGGTCAGGATCGCGGTGCGGATGTCGTCGGGCACCTCGGCGGTGTCGCTGTAGCAGACGAGCACGCCGAGGACCGTCGCCCCGCTCGGGATCGGGACCGCGAGCGCCGCGCGGAGCGGCCCGAAGTCGGTGGACGGCAGGTCCGTCGCCCACAACGGCTCGTTGAGGCCCCAGGCGCGCCCGGGCAGGCCCTGACCCTTCGGCAGCGGGTCCGGGAGGCGGCTGGGCCGGTCGCGCCCGGGTCCCGCCCAGAAGGTGAGCCGGCGCAGCACCTGCGCGACGTCGTCCACGGTCCAGAACTCGACCGCCGCCCAGCCGGACATGGTGCCGACGCGCTCGACGACCTGCGCGAGGACCTCGTCGGCGGGCCCCGGCCGGGAGGCGATGACGGACACCTCCAGCTCGCACTCCTTGAGCCGGACCGCCCGCCGGTGCACCGTCACGTCGTGCATGGCGAGCACCACGGCCAGCCCCGGCAGCCCGGTGACCGGCCGGCCGTGGACCCGATAGTGGCGCGGCGCCTCCCCCGGCGTCCGGAGGACCACTTCGACGTCGCGGATCCGCTCGCCGTTGAGCACCCGCACCGCCGGCACCTCGTCGCCACGGAGAGGCCGCCCGTCCGGGTCGCACAGGTGCAGCACCTCGCCCCACTGCGAGGCCGGCACGCCCTCCAGCGCCGTGCCGACCAGCGTGCGGGCGGCGCCGTTGTAGAGCACCGGCCGGCCGGCGGCGTCGCACCCGAGCACCGCGGCGTCGAGGCTGTCGACCACGCCCAGCAGGGTCTGGTTCTGCTCCTCCAGCCGCCGCCGGGGAGACATCTCCGCCTCCGCCCGGTCCCCGCCCGCCTGCTCCCGGACATAGTCGGTGACGTCCTCGGTGCGGTGCACGATGTAGGCGAGCTCGCCGTCCGCCCCGAAGATCGGCGCGTTGACCGGCGCCCAGTAGCGGGTGTCGAACCCGCCGTCGGGCGCGGGGATGTCGTACTTCTGGATCGCCATGGTGTCGGTGACCCGCTCGCGCAGCACCTTGCGCAGCGACGCGCCCCACTTGGCCGGCCCGTCGGATTTGGGGTCGTCCGGGTTGTCCGGGAACGCCTCGAGCACCGGCTTGCCCACGAGCTCGGACCGGTCGCGCATGGTGGCGGACAGGTACGCGTCGCTGGCCTCGACGATCACCAGGTCCGGGTCGACCACGACCAGGGACATCGGCGCAGTGCGGAACAACAGCCGATAGTCGATGTCCACGATGCCACTTCCCTCGGAGGGCCTTTTATCGGCATCGTACTTATCAATTCGGGCATTGGCGGCGAAATGCCTAGGGACAGCTCATCGGCGGCGCGCCGTGCCGGTGACCGCCGGCGAGCGCCTTGTCGAGGCAGCCAGTGAGGTCGGCCGGCTTGAACGGCTTGGCGAGCATCGCGGTGGCCCCGGCGTCGACCGGCCGGGTGTCGCCGGGCATCAGGCTGCCGCTGACGAAGATCACCGGCAGGTCGCGCAGCCCGTCGTCGGCCCGGATCGCCTCGCACAGCTCCGCCCCGGTCATGGCGGGCATGTCGATGTCCGTGACCACCGCCTCCGGCCGGTGCGCGCGCACCGCCTCGAGCGCGGCTGCACCGTCGGCGGCCTCCACGACCTCGTGCCCGCCACGCCGCAGCACCCGGACCATGATGCTCCGGATGTCGGCGTCGTCCTCCGCGACCACCAGCAGCGCCACGGGGTTCCCCTGTTCCATCCGATGCAGCGTGGAGATCCAAGTTACCCCGATATACGGCTTTTAACCCGACGAACTGATCGGGCGGCGATGCATCCTGCACTGACAGGGGCAGACGCGCCGCACCGAAAGTCCTGACAGGAACGCACACAGTGATTTATCCGTCGAAGATCCGTATCATCGACGGATGCACTATCGCTCCTCGTCGATGTTCGGCCGCGACAGTGAGGTGCTGGTGCTCGACCGGGCCCTGCACGAGGCCCGGGCCGGGCGCGGCAGCGCCGTCTTCCTGACCGGGGAGGGTGGCATCGGCAAGTCCCGGCTCGCCGCCGCGACCAGCGACCTGGGCTTCGGTGCCGGGATGGCGATCCTGCGGGGCCGGGGCAGCGCCGTCGGGCCGATGGTGCCGTTCCGGTCGCTGACCGAGGCGCTGATGTCGCTGCTGCGCTCCGGCGAGCCGCTCGACGTGGAGTCGCTCGGCCCGTACCGGCCGGTGCTGGCGCGGCTCGTGCCCGACTGGGGCCCGCCGCCGCCGGGGCAGGAGGGCGCGTCGCTGGTCGTGGTCGCCGAGGCCTTCCTGCGCCTGACCGCGCTCGCCGCGCGCGGCCGGGGCTGCCTGGTGGTGCTCGACGACCTGCAGGACGCCGACGCCGAGACCCTCGCGGTGGTCGAGTACGTGGTCGACAACCTCGCCCACCAGCCGACCGTACTGCTCGGCACCGCACGCACCGGCGGGGCCGGGGAAAGCCACGCCGGGGAGCTGATCCGGGCGGCCGTCCAGCGCGGCGCGGCCACCGGCGTGGAACTGCGCCGGCTGACCACCGGCGAGGTGCACGAGCTGATCGACTCGTGCCTGCAGAGCCCGGGCGCGCTGCCGGACGGGCTGGCCGAGCGGCTGGCCACCGACAGCGGCGGCGTGCCGCTGCTGGTGGAGGAACTGCTGCGCGGCCTGATCTCGGGCGGGCAGCTCGTGCACCGGGGCGAGCGGTGGCAGCTGGCCGGCACGGCCCGCCCGCAGGTGCCGCTGACCCTGGCGCGCAGCGTGGCCGGGCAGCTCGCCGGGCGGCGGCAGGTCGCGGCTCAGCTCGGTGAGGGCCAGGGGGTAGCCGGCCGCCTGGGCGAG
>CAKUMG010000451.1 GCA_934667465.1 uncultured Actinoplanes sp.
TCGCAGTCAGGACCGGTGACTGGGGCCGGGCGCGCGGCAACGGGGGGCGGGGGACGCGAACGGCCGCCACGGTGGACCGTGGCGGCCTTCTCGGTGGTGCGGCGGGGATCAGGCGCGGGCCAGGGTCCCCAGGTAGAGCTCGATGACCTTCGGGTCGTGCATGAGGTCCCGGCCCGACGCGGTGTAGGCGTTGCGGCCCTGGTCCAGCACGTAGCCGCGGTCGCAGATCTCCAGGCAGCGCCGGGCGTTCTGCTCCACCATGATGACGGTGACGCCCGTGTCGTTGATCTGCTTGGTGCGGAAGAACACCTCGTCCTGCATGGCCGGCGACAGGCCCGCCGACGGCTCGTCGAGCAGCAGCACGCTGGGCTCCATCATCAGGGCGCGGCCCATCGCGACCATCTGGCGCTCACCGCCGGACAGCGAGCCCGCCCGCTGCTTGCGGCGCTGACCCAGCGTCGGGAAGAGCCCGGTGACGAACTCGAAGCGCTCCTTGAAGCGCTTCGGGCGCAGGAACGTGCCCATCTCGAGGTTCTCCTCGATGGTCATCGTCCCGAACACGTTGTTCGTCTGGGGCACGAACCCGATCCCCTTGGAGACCAGGTCGTGCGCCTTCAGGTTGGTGATCGGCTCGCCGCGCAGGACGACCTGCCCGGTCCGGATGGTCACCAGTCCGAAGAGCGACTTGAGCAGCGTCGACTTGCCGGCGCCGTTGGGGCCGATGATGCCGATCAGCTCGCCCTCACGGGCGTACAGGTCGCTGCCGTTGAGGATGTTGACGCCCGGCAGGTAGCCGGCGATCAGCTCGTCGGCGCGCAGCAGGGCACCCTCGGCGCCGGCCAGGTGCTCCGAGCGGTCGAGGACGGCGACACCCGCGGTGTCGTCGGCCAGTTCCTGGGGGGTTTCTTCCTCGGCCACGGTCACTCCTTCCCCGCCGGCCCACCGGCCGGCTTGCTGCCACCGTCGGCGTCGTCCGCCGGGGTGACCGGCTTCTCGACGACCTCACCGACGGGGGTGACCGCCGGCGTGGTGGTGGTGGTCGCGGGCGCCTCGTCGGCGACCAGCGGCGACGCGGCCGGCGAGATCACTGCCGGGTCGGCGGACGGCTCGTCGGCGGCGGACGGGTCCGGGGCGCCGTCGTGGTGCGCGCCCAGGTAGGCGTCGATCACGCGCGGGTCCGCCATGACGTCGTCCGGCGTGCCCTCGGCGATGACCTGGCCCTGCGCCATGACGATGCACCAGTCGCTGATGTCGCGGACCATGTCCATGTCGTGCTCGACGAACAGCACGGTCATGCCGTCCTCGCGCAGCGCCTTGACGTGGCCCAGCAGCGACTGCGTCAGCGCCGGGTTCACGCCGGCCATCGGCTCGTCGAGCATGACCATGTCGGGCTCGACCATCAGCGCCCGCGCCATCTCGAGCAGCTTGCGCTGGCCGCCGGAGAGGCTGCCGGCGAAGTCCTCGCGCTTGGCGTCGAGCTTGAAGCGGGCCAGCAGCTCGTCGGCCCGCTCGGTGATCTTGGCTTCCTGGCCGCGCCAGAGCGCCGGCACCAGGGCCTGCCAGAAGGACTCGCCCTTCTGGCCGACCGCGCCGAGCCGCATGTTGTCGATGACCGACAGGCGGTTGAGCGACTTGGTCAGCTGGAACGTGCGCACCATGCCGCGGCGGGCGACCTTGTGCGGCGGCACGCCCTGCAGCGAGGTGCCGTTGAGGTGCCACTGACCCTCGTCCGGCTGATCAAAACCGGTCAGCAGGTTGAAGAACGTGGTCTTGCCGGCACCGTTCGGGCCGATCAGGGCGGTGATGGCGCCGCGCTGGATCTCGACGTGGTCGACGTTGACGGCGGTCAGGCCGCCGAAGCGCCGGACCACCTTGTCGGCGACCAGGATCGGGTCGGGCTTCTTGGCACCGGGCACCCGCGGAACGTCGCGCAGTGCCGCCGTGGCCCGCTCGCGGGCGGTCGCGCCCTCGCGCGTGGTCGGTTCACCGGGCATCGAGCATGACCTCCTTCTTGTCGCCGAAGATCCCCTGCGGGCGGAAGATGAGCAGCAGGATCAGGCCCGCGCCCACCAGGATGTAGCCGACCGCGCCGGCCTGGTTCACCGTCATGATCGATTCCGGGATCGCCCCGGCCGTGACCATCGCGGGCAGCAGCGCGTTGATGAACGTCAGCAGCAGCCAGAAGATCATCGAGCCGACGACCGGGCCGAAGACGCGGGCGGCGCCGCCGAGGATCACGATCGTGTACATGTAGAACGTGAACTCGGTGCCGTACGTGTCCGGCTGGATCGCGGCCAGCGCGAAGGCGAAGATGTACCCGCCGAACGAGCCGAGCACGCCGCCCAGGACCAGCGCCTGCATCTTGTAGAAGAAGACGCTCTTGCCCAGGCTGCGGACCGCGTCCTCGTCCTCGCGGATGGCCTTGATGACCCGGCCCCACGGGCTGCGCATCAGCAGCCAGACGATGAACACCGCGAGCGCGACGAGCAGCCAGCCGACGGTGATGACCCACAGCTCACGCGAGCTGAAGCTGATCAGCGTGGTGTTGATGCCACCCGAGTACGGGTTCAGGTCGAAGAACGACTGCGAGAAGCCCTGCAGGCCGTCGGAGCCGCCGGTCCACTCGCTGAGCGTCACCGACCGGTAGAGCATGCGGACGATCTCGGCCGCCGCGATGGTCACGATGGCCAGGTAGTCGGCCCGCAACCGCAGGGTCGGAATGCCCAGCAGCAGCGCGAGCAGGATGGTGGCGCCCACGCCGACCAGCAGGCCGACCCAGAACGGCCAGTCGAAGGTCGTGACGGAGATGGCCATGCCGTACGCGGCCACGCCCAGGAACGCCGACTGCCCGAAGTTGAGCAGGCCGGCATAGCCGAAGTGCACGTTCAGCCCGATCGCCGCGAGCGCGTAGACGATCGTGGTCGGGCCGATCAGCGACTCCAGGGAAACGCTGAAGATCACATCCCAGTTCATCGGTCGCCCCTCATCCGATCCGCTCGCGGCGGCCCAGGATGCCCTGCGGCCGGACGAGGATGACGATGATCAGCACCGCGAGGGCGCCGACGTTCTTGAGCTCCGTGGGGATCCACAGCGTCGACACCTGGGTGGCGAGGCCGATGATCAGGCTGCCGATCAGCGCGCCGAACGCCGTGCCGAGACCGCCGAGGGTGACGGCGGCGAAGACGAGCAGCAGGATTTGGAAGCCCATCTGGTAGTTGACGCCCTGGAAGATGCCGAGCATGACACCGCTGAGCGCGGCGAGCGCGCCACCGATGGTCCACACCAGGCGGATCACGGCGTCGACGTTGATGCCGGAGGCGGCGGCCAGCGACGGGTTGGTCGACACCGCCCGGGTCGCCTTGCCGAGCCGCGTCTTGACCAGCGCCAGCGACACCGCGACCAGGAACACGATCGCGATCGCGTCGATGATCAGGTTCTTCGGCGCGACGCTGATCGGGCCGAGGTCGATGCCGGGCTGGGCCACGTAGTCGGTGTACTGCCGGGTCTCGCCGCGGAACCAGTACAGGTTGACGTACCGCAGGGTGAGCGCCAGGCCGATCGAGATGATCATCATGCCGACCAGGCCCGTGCGGCGTTGCCGCAGCCAGCCCCAGAAGAAGCGGTCCTGGAACCAGCCGAACGCGCCACCGAGCACCACCGCGATGATCGCGGCCACCACGACCGGCAGCCCCACGATGACGTTGAAGACGAACGCCATCAGGGCGCCAAAGGTGATCAGCTCACCGTGCGCGAAGTTCGTGAGACCCATCGTGCCGAAGATCAGCGACAGCCCGAGCGCCGCGAGGGCGATCATCAGGCCGATGTGAATCCCGGTGTAGACCAGGTCCACCACCCGCTCGAAGGTGCCGGGGCTGTTGGACTCCGCCGGGGCCGTGCCGGCGGCTTGCTCCGGGCCGAGCGGGAACAGCGCGGTCCGCACCGCACCCGCGAAGACCTGCAGGTCCAGGCTCGGGCGGTTGTTCAACAGCACGACGCCCTGCGGCAGGGTCGCGACGTCGAGCTCGACCTTGTACGTGCCGGCCTCGGGCACGCCCACGGACCACTTGCCATCGGCTCCCGAAGTAGCTCGGTCGACCTCCTGGCCAGCCTGACTGGAAACCTTGATCGTCACGCCGGCGACCGGCTGGCTCTGACTGCCCAAGGTGCCCTGCAGCCCGGCACCGTCGGCGCGGGCGCTCGTGGCGCCTACGCCGAGGGCGAAGAGCATGCTTGCCAGGAAGGCCGTGACCATCATCACGGCTCTACGCAACGGTGCTCCTCGTTGATGTTTTAGCGAATGCGGCGGGGCATGTGTCACCCCGCGACTGGCGGATCATAGCCCGCGTCACACAACATCAACGTTCTGTGTCCAAGCCGTTATTGGGCTTTAACGACCGGGTCAACAGCGCCCCTGCCTGCGCCCTTGTCAGACTTTTTCCAGGCGCCGCGAGCAAACCTGACCGTACGCGGGCGCGTGGCGCTCCATTCCGGGCATCGGGCACGGAAACGGGCCGCCGGCAAGCGCGCGGCGGCCCGTTTCGGCGAAGCCTTACATATCCAAGGCGGCCAACGCGGCGCACCATTGTTTCGTAAGTCGTAGCCGCCAGATGACGGCAATTCGTAAGGCGCGAGCCGATGGACTCAGGCGGTGGGCTCGCCCGCCTCCGGCGCCTCCGATTCGGCCAGGATCCGGTCGGCGACCTCACGCATCGTCATCCGGTGGTCCATGGCCGTGCGCTGGATCCACTTGAACGCCTGCGGCTCGGTCATCGAGTATTTGGTCATGAGCTCGCCCTTGGCCCGCTCCACCGACTTGCGGGTCTCCAGCCGCTCGGTCAGCCCGGCGACCTCGGTCTCCAGCACCGAGATCTCCGAGTAGCGGGAGAGCGCGATCTCGATCGCCGGCACCAGGTCGGACTTCTGGAACGGCTTCACGAGGTACGCCATGGCGCCGGCCGCCCGGGCCCGCTCCACGAGATCCCGCTGGCTGAACGCGGTCAGGATCACGACGGGCGCGATCCGGCCCCCGGCGATCCGCTCCGCCGCCGCCAGCCCGTCCATGATCGGCATCTTGATGTCCAGGATGACCAGGTCGGGGCGCAGCTCCTCGGCGAGCCGGACGGCGGTCTCCCCGTCACCGGCCTCACCGACGACGTCGTACCCCTCCTCGACCAGCATCTCGGCGAGGTCGAGCCGGATCAGGGCCTCGTCCTCGGCGATCAACACCCGCCTGCGCTCGGCACTCGCCTGCGTGTCGGCCACGAAACCCCTACCCCCAACGATCCCGAAGTCGCGACACCCCGGTATCCGGGTGTCGCCTCTGACAGCGTAGTGGGTACTCTGTGTCCTGCTCGTATCGACGTGACCTTGATGGCCACGATGCGGGAGGCTCGTCCCGCATGGGAGGGCTCATCCCCGGCGAGCTCGCGGCTGGTCCCCGTAGCCCAACCGGCAGAGGCAATGGTCTCAAACACCATCCAGTGTGGGTTCGAATCCCACCGGGGACACCAGATTCCTGCGCTCCTGCGCTCCTGCGCTCCTGCGCTCCTGCGCTCCTGCGCTCCTGCGCTCCTGCGCTCCTGCGCTCCTGCGCTCCTG
>CAKUMG010000452.1 GCA_934667465.1 uncultured Actinoplanes sp.
CGGCCGGCTCGCGCGCGGGCCACGGACCAGGGGCGGGGCAGCCGGGCGGCGCGGCGGCGGTCAGGTGTCGATCAGCCACTTGCCGAGGGCGCCGCCGCGTTCGAAGGCGGCGTGGGCCGCGGCGGCTTGCGCGAGGGGGAAGCGGCCGGCGATGACCGGGCGCAGGTCGCCGCGGGTGACGTGGTCGGTGAGCTGGGCCAGGTCGGCGTGGGTGAGGGAGGCACTGAACGAGCGGATCCGGCCGGCGCCGTGGATCGTGGAGACGGCGATCGTGGCCAGGGCGGGGAGCGAGCCCCAGGCGATGGTGACGGTCCGGCCGGCGCGGCGGCGATAGGCGGGCAGGCCGGTGCCGGCCGCGTCCAGGACGACGTCGAAGTGCGGGAGCCCGGCCGGGTCGGTGGTGGCGCGGTCGAGGACGGCGTCGGCGCCGAGGTCGCGCAGGGCCGGGAGGTGGCGGGCGGAGGCCAGCGCGGTCACCCGGGCGCCGGCGGCCCGGGCGAGTTGCAGGGCGGCGGTGCCGAAGCCGCCGGCCGCACCGCGTACGAGGACGGTCTGGCCTTTCTGCAGCTGGGCGTGATCGCGGAGCGCGATCAGGGCGGTGACTCCGACGCCGGGCAGGGCGGCCAGGTCCGCGAGGTCGGTGTCCGGCGGGGCGGGTGCCAGGTGGGCGGGGGTGGTGACGAGGAACTCGGCCGCGGTGCCGGCGGGGGTGCGCGGGTGGTTCGGGATCGTGCCCCAGACGCGGTCACCGGGGGCGTACGCGGCGGCGGCGCTGGCGTCGACCACGCCGGCGAAGTCCAGGCCGACGCCGCGGGGGAAGCGGCCGCCCGTGACCAGGCGAAGCTTGCCGGAGCGCAGGACGGTGTCGATCGCGTTGACGCTCGTGGCGTGCACGCGGACCCGGACCTCGCCGGCGGCCGGGTCGGGCACCGGGAGGTGTCCCTCGTGCAGCACGAGGGGTGAACCGTAACGACCATGAAGGGCTGCTCGCATCATGGCCCCGACGATCGTGCGGGTGAGGGTCGCTCGGCCAGCAAGTGAGAAGAAGCGGGCGGCCGTTCGATCATTACGCTGGCTCCCATGCGTATCGACGCCGAGGAGAACCGGCTCCGGATGATCGCCGCGGCCCGGGATGTGATCGCGGAGGCCGGGCCGGGAGCGCCGATGGCACGCGTGGCCCGGCGGGCGGGGGTGGGCGTGGCGACGCTGTACCGGCGGTTCCCGACCCGGGAGGACCTGGTCACGGCGACGTACGCGGATCAGCACGCCGAATGCTCCGCCTCGTGGCGCGGCGCGATGCAGGACCCGGATCCGTCCCGCGCCTTCCGGGAGACGATCCTGCGCCTCTGCGCGACCCAGGTGGTGGACCGCGGCTACACGACGGCGGTGCTCAGCGGTCGCGGCCTGGCCGCGGAACGGGCGGAGTACGACCGGGGCCTGACGGTCCTGCTCGACCGGGCCAAGGCGGCGGGCGCGCTACGCCCGGGAATCGGCCTCGGCGACCTGCAACTCCTGCTTGCCGGGAACGCCGGGGTCATCGCCGCCGCAGGCCCGGCTGCCGCGGCGGCCGCTTCCCGCCGGTTCGTGGAGCACATGCTGCGCTCCTTCGAACCGCCAGCAGGTCAGTGAGCGCCGGGCGTCAGTGGGTGCCGGGCCTCGGCGGGCGTCAGCGGGCGCCGGGCCTCGGCGGGCGCTGAACGTCAGCGGGCGCCGGACGCCGGACGCCGGGCGTCGACGAGCGCCGGGCGTCAGCGCGTGCCGGGTATTGGCGAGCGCCCGGCGTCAGCGGGTGCCGGGCGCTCAGCGGGCGCGGGGGCGGGCCACCAAGCGGGTGATGGGCATCGGGGGCGCCGGGATGCGGGAGCCGGGGTAGCCGTGGACCTCGCCGAAGCGGGTGCTGGGTGAGGTGGCGGCGTCCTCCCAGGCTCGGCGGGCTTCGACGATCTCATCATGATCGCGAGCGACATAGTTCCACCACATGGTGAGGCGCTCGTCGAAGGGTTCGCCGCCCAGGAGCATGAGGCGGACGGGCGGGGCGCTCCCCGGGCGGCTGTCGGCTGACGACCCGGAGGCGGAGCCGGCGGGCGGCTCGGAGGTCGGTCGAGCGGGTGACCAGGAGCCCGTGCCGGCGGGCGACCTGGAGCTGGCGGGCGGCCCGGAGCTGGGGCGGGCGGGGGCTTCGAGGCGGAGGGTTCGGCGGCCCTCGCCCAGGTAGAGGAGGGGGCCGGCGGAGACGGGGGTGCCTGCGACGGTGGCGGTGCCTTCGAGGAGGAGGACCGCGTGTTCGAAGTCGGGGCGGAGGGGGATCTCGGTGACCGTGCCGGGGGTGAGGGTCAGCTCGGCGCCCAGCAGCGGGGTGTAGGCGCGGGCCGGGGAGGTCACGCCGGCCAGCTCGCCCATGAGGACTGTTGCGGTGAGGCCGCCGTCGGTGAGGACCGGGAGGTCGTCGTGGTGGGCGAAGGTGGGGGCCGTGTGGCGGTCGCTGTCGGGCAGGGCGACCCAGAGCTGTACGCCTTCGAGGACGGGGCTGTGCTCGGCGGGCGTCTCCTCGGAGTGGGAGATGCCGCGGCCGGCGGTCATCAGGTTGAGCTGGCCGGGGCGGATCTCCTGGAGGCTGCCGAGGCTGTCGCGGTGCAGCACCTCGCCGCGGACCAGCCAGGTCACCGTCTGCAGACCGATGTGCGGGTGCGGGCCGACGCGCATGCCAGGGGTGCCGGCCAGATCATGCGGACCGTACGCATCGAGGAAGCACCACGCTCCCACCATGCGGCGGTGCTTGTTGGGCAGCGTGCGCACGACCTGCATGCCGCGCGGGCCGCCGAGCGCGACCGGCGCGCCCTCGAACAGGTCCCACCGCTCCCCCGCCGACCCGGCCGCCGCGGGCTGCGCCGCCCCGGACTGAGCCACTGCAGGTTGCGCCGCCGCTGGCTGAGCCGCCGCTGGCTGAGCCGCCGTTGGCTGAGCCAGCGCAGGCTGCGCCACTGCGGGCTTGGGCGGCGTGGTGACCTCGGGGTTCGCCTCGAGACTGCTCATGGAAGGGACGCTACTCCGCGCGTACGACAGGAACGGGAGCTCGCGCCGGGACCCGCACAGTGACCAGCACCACGCCCAGGGCGAGGATCGCGAGGGCAAGCGGAGCACTGACCGGAATCCCAAGTAAGCGGGCGGCGTGGCCGGAGAGGATCCCGCCGAAGCCCGCCGCCGACACCGCGAGCATCCCGATCGCGCACAGCGTCACGCCCACCGCCGCGGGCAGTGGGCGGCCGGGCGCGGAGGACAGCGGCGTGGGCGTGTCGAAACGCCGGAACACAGCGACGGAAGCGGCCGTGATCAAGGCCGCGGCGCCCAGCCACAAAGGGCGCGTGGCCCACCACGTGGCGGTGCCGGGCACGCCGCCGAGTCCCGTACGGAAGATCAGGAAGAGCACGAAAGCCGCGCTCAGGTGCCAGAGGAACGCGGTCATCGCCAGCCCGTTGGCAGCCACCACGACACGCCACACCCGGGCGCGCGCCAGCAGGCGTGTCGCCGGGCCGCGCAGCAGCATCGCCAGGCCGGTCAGCCAGAGGGCGTGCGCGGCGAGGGCGATCGTCGGCGGGCTCATGTTCGACATGGTGTCGCCGGGGACGCCGACCATCGAGAGGGGGTACGGGCCCGCGACCGTCAGCAGCAGCAACGCGCCGAGCCCCGACGCCGCGAGCCACCGGGCGTGCCGCGCGAGCACCCCGTCGGCGTAGAAGTAGCCGAGCTGGTGCACTGCGGCCCACACCAGCAGAAGGTTGGCCACGGCCGGACCAGCGTGTCCCTGCCAGCGCAGCGCATCCACGACGGCGGCCGCGCCGAGCAGCGCGACCGGGACCCACGCCCCGAACCTGCGGTGCAGCCGCAGCATGACCGGCGCGAGCGCGATCAACGCCAGATAGACCCCGAGAAACCACAAGGGCTGCACCACCGTACGCAGCGCCAGCCGCACGATCCCGGCATCCTGCCCGGCGAGCCCCGCCGCCAGCGCCAGCCCGAACCATACCCCCAGGAACACGCCCGCCGGGCGCACCAACCGGACCACCCGCGCCCGTACGAAATCGGCGTAGCCCTCGCCACGCCGCTCCGCCGACGCGATCCCCCGCGCGTGTCCGAACCCGCCGACCAGGAAGAACAGCGGCATCACCTGCAGGAGCCAGGTGACGGGCTGCAGCCCGGGCAGCAGCGCGAGCACGTTGGTGATCCCGTCGCCGGTGGGTGACGGGACGGCCATCAGCCAGTGACCGGCGATGACGGCGCCGAGCGAGACGACGCGGAGCAGGTCCACGTACCTGTCCCGGGTGGCGGGGGTGCGCTCGGCGAGCGTGGCGGAGGTCATGCTTTCCACCCTGTCGGTCGTGGTGACCTGCGCGGATGAGCCCGCGTACCCAGAATGTGCCGGGTACGTGAGCTGCCGCCGGCCCGCACCCGCGCTACGGTGGCTGCTTTCCACGGCTCGCCCTCAGCGAGGAGGTCCATGTGCGGGTACGCCGTTTCTGCGCCGCTGTGCTCATCGCTGCCCTCGCGGGCTGCGGCTCCTCGGGGGACGAACAGGCGCCGTCCACGAGCGCTTCGCCCCCTTCCGCGCGCTCGTCACCGTCGGCCGCGGTCGCTCCCCCGGCTGTTCAGGAGCTGCCGCTGGGCGGGACGAAGATCTTCCCGGACTACCGGGTGGTGGCCTATTACGGCACGCCCGGCACCGGCACGCTCGGGGTGCTCGGCGAGGGCGGCCCCGACACGATGCTGCCCAAGCTGCGCGCCGCGGCGAAGCCCTTCGCGGGCGACCGCACGGTCCAGCCGGCGTACGAGCTGATCGCCAGCGTCGCCCAGGCGAGCCCCGGCGAGGACGGCGACTACAGCCGGATGATCGGCCTCGACAGGATCGAGCGCTACGTCGACCAGGCGAAACGCAACAAGATCCTGGTCATCCTCGACCTCCAGCCCGGCCGCGGCGACTTCCTGACCCAGGCCCGCCTGCTCGAGAAGTTCCTGGTCCAGCCGCACGTCGGCCTCGCGTTGGACCCCGAGTGGCGGATGCCGAGGGGCAAGGTTCCGGGCAGGACCATCGGCACCGTGAGCGCCGCCGAGGTCAACCGCGTCTCCTCGTACGTGTCGGAGCTGACCGAGCGCCACAACCTGCCCGAGAAGCTGTTCGTCCTGCACCAGTTCCGCGCGTCGATGCTGCCCGACGTCGCGCGCATCGAGAAGCGCCCGGGCCTCGCCCTGGTCCAGCACGTCGACGGGTTCGGGACGCGCTCCGAGAAGGACGCCACCTGGGACCGGCTGCGGCGGCCGGAGCAGTTCCACCTGGGCTACAAGCTGTTCTACGACGAGGACATCAAGCGGTACGGGGCTTCTGACCTGCTGAAGTTCGAGGACGTACCGGAGCTGATCAGCTTCCAGTGAGCCCGCGGTCACTGCCCGCTGAGCCCGCGGTCGCTGGCCGGCGAGCCCCGCGGTCGCTGCCCGGCGAGCCCCGCGGTCACCGCCCCGCGTGTCCCGCGGTCGCTGCCCGGCGAGCCCCGCGGTCGCTGCCCGGCGAGTCCGCGGTCGGCCCCGGCGGACTCCGCGGTCGGGTTT
>CAKUMG010000453.1 GCA_934667465.1 uncultured Actinoplanes sp.
GGCGCGAGTAGGGGTCGAAGTAGAACTGCGCGACCTCGGCGCCCGCCGCGTCACCCGGGGCGACCGCGAGGTGCGCCTCACGCCCACCGAGTGGCAGCTGCTCGAACACCTGCTCCGGCACCCGGGCAAGCTGCTGAGCCAGCGCACCCTCCTGCACGACGTCTGGGGCCCGCAGTACTCGACCGAGACCAACTACCTGCGCCAGTACATGGCCCGCCTGCGCCGCAAGCTCGAGGACGACCCGGCGCACCCGCGCCACCTCATCACCGAGCCGGGCATGGGCTACCGCTTCCGCGCCTGAGGCCCGCCCCGGCGGGGTGATCCGCGCCGCGCCCCCACGGGCGGCAACCGACCGGTCCGGCGATGCCACGCCCGGCGCGGGGGAGTGGTGGACCTCCCGCGGCACGTCATGCCGGTCGGGCCACGCCGTGAGGGGGCGTCCGGTGAACCACCGGGCCGGCCGGGCGGCGTGCCGCGGGTACATCCCAGTCTCGCCGCGCTGGGCACTGCCAGGACAGGGTCGTTGACGCGCCCGGTACGCCCGCGCGCCCGCCGTTGACGACCTTGCTACGGCGTCGGATGCGGCGCGAAGCCCAGCCGTGGTCGTGATCGGCGGACGGGCTGCGAGGGGAGACCCGCGCGAGAGCCTCGACGGCAGGTTCAGCGGGCGACCACCCGGACGGTCTTGAGGGACGGGTCGGCGACGTCCGGGACCAGCATGCCGGCCTGGACGCCGGTGGTGAGGTAGTCGAGCGCACCCCGGCTGATCACCTCGCCGGGCGCGTACGCCGGGACGCCGGGCGGGTAGGGACTGGCCAGCTCGGCCGCGATCCGCCCGGCGGCCTGATCGACCGGCACCTGCTCGGTCCGGGCGAAGAACGCGTCGCGGGGCAGCATCACGGACTCCAGCTCCAGCGCGCGCGGTTCGGGCAGCGCCACGGGCGGCGGGCGCTCGATCTCGTCGTGCTCGCCGGCCAGGCGGCGCATGGCGTCGACGAGGCGCTGCTCGGTGTCGTCGTCGTCCGCGTGGTTCAGCTGCGCGCCGAGGTGGCAGGTGTCCGCGGAGCCGATCGCGACGGCGCAGTTCTCCCGCAGCCACTCGGCGGCCTGGAAGCCGGTGACGCCGAGTCCGCGGACGTCGAACGTCAGCCGCAGCGGATCGATCTCGTACGCGCCGCCGGCGCCGGCCACCTCGTCGCCCATCACCCGCACGCCGGGCAGGGCGGCGACCGCGGCCCGGACCCGCGCCGCGCGCGCCAGCGCCACCGTGAGCAGCTGCTCGCCCTGCTCGACCATCTGCCGGCGCCAGCCGTCCAGGGTGGCGTAGACCAGCGGGGACGGGCTCGTGGTGCCGAGCAGGTCCTCGCGCAGCTTGAGCACGTCCGGGTCGATCAGGTCGCCCTGCAGGTGGAACACCGACGACTGCTCGACCGCGCTGCCCATCTTGTGCACGCTGGTGACGACCAGGTCGGCGCCCGCGTCCATGCCCCAGGCCGGCAGGTCCGGGTGGAACGGCAGGTGGGCGCCCCACGCCTCGTCGACGATCAGTGGTACGCCGTAGCGGTGGCACACCTCGGCGACGCCCGCGATGTCGGCGCACGAGCCCCAGTCGGTGGGCGTGATCAGCAGCATGCCCTTGGCGTCGGGGTGCTCGCGCAGGGCCGCCTCGACATCCGCGGGCTCCGGCGGGTGCGCGAGCTGCCAGTCCCGGTCGAAGTGCGGGTGCACCCAGACCGGCTGGATGCCGCTGATGATCAGCCCCGCGACCACGGACTTGTGGGCGTTGCGGGAGACCAGCAGCTTCTCGCCCGGGCCCGCCACGGAGATCATCGCGGTCTTGACCGACAGCGAGCTGCCGCAGGTGGAGAAGAACGCGGTGCCGGCGTGGACCGCGTCGGCCATCAGCTCCTGCGCCTGCTCGAGCACCCCGCGGGACTGGCGGCGGTCGTCGAGGCCGTTGAGCGTGAGCACGTCGGAGGCGAACACCCCGGCACCGACGATCTCGACCACCCGGGGGTCGGCGCCGCGGCCGTGCTTGTGCCCGGGCGGGCCGTAGACGACGTCGCCGCGGCGGCGGATCTCCTGCATCGCCTCGAGGACGGGCGTACGCGAATGGTCCATCACGGCGTCGTTCCCGCCCGGACCAGGATCAAACGCCGCCGCGGGACCCCACGCCGGCGACCAGGGCGGCGGCGACGTCGCGCAGCTTGCGGTTGGTGTCCTGCGAGGCCTTGCTGAGCAGGGCGAACGCCTCGTCGGCCGAGCAGCGCCGCCGGGCCATCAGGATGCCCTTGGCCTGCTCGATGACCGCGCGGCTGTCCATCGCCGCCTGCATCTGCTGCGCCAGCGTGGCCGTCGTGTCGTAGAGGTGCGCGTTGGCCAGCGCGACCGCGGCATAGCCGGCGAAGGTCTGTGCGAGGGTGATCGCCTCCTCGTCGAAGGCCGCCGGATCCACGCTGTAGATGTTGAGCGCGCCGGTCACCCGCTCCTGCACGGGCAGGCCCACCGACAGCGAGCTGCGGGCGCCCGCCTCGCCGGCCCGGATGGCCCAGCCGGGCCAGCGCGGCTCGTCGGCCGTGTCGGGCACCGACAGGGTCGACACCGAGGCGGAGGCGTCCAGGCAGGGTCCTTCGCCGCCCTGGTACTGGAACTCGTCGAGCGTCAGGGCGAGCGGGCCGGTGGCGGCCGCGGTGTGCGCATCGGCGCCCCGGACCAGCGTCACGGACACCTCCGAGGCGCCGGGCATGCTGCGTTTCGCCAGCTCGGCGACGCGCAGCAGGACGTCGTCAAGGCTGCTCTCACGCAGATTGATCCGGCCGAGCTCGGCGAACGCGGTGGTCGGGTCGAGCGTTTCCGGTTCTGGGGTAGTCATCGCGGCGGCTTCTCCGGGCGGGCCCCGGACTGCGGGGCGGAGCGGGGCTGTCCTCTCCGAGGACGGACGCCGCTTCTTGACGCCGGAGGACCGCTCCGGTCGGCGGGGCGATCGCAGACCTACACCCTAACCCCGGCCGGGGCGTTTTCCCACTTGCCGGTGGAGCTGGACGGCCGGCGTCCGGGTCCACCGGCCGTCGTCGAGCGCGGTGGCCCGGTCCGGAGTTGCCGGAACCGGGCCACGCAGGAGGTGCGGCGGGTCAGCTCGAGAGAGTGGCGGTGTGTAGCAGGCGGTTCGGCGAGCCGCTTCCGCGGCGAGCCGGGCCGCCTGCTTCTCGCTCAGCTTGGCGGTCCAGCCCTCGACGGCCTGCCCGAAGACCCGGTCGACGGCGCCGCCGTAGCGGGTGGTGAGCGTGCCCGCGACGCTTGATACGGCCTCGCCACGAGCTTGTTGCGGCGGCTCGATTATTCGGCAAGGCCGATAGGCTAAGTATGGAATAGGGAGGCCCCGCATGAGCGATGACTACCTCTGGTACATCCCGAATCAGGTCCGCCCGGGCCACCGCGGCGACGACGTCGTCACCGGCCACAACAGCCTGGAGACCCTGACGACGCAGGCGCTCGCGCTGGAGGAGCACGGCTGGGGCGGCGCGCTGCTCGGCACCGGCTGGGGGCGGCCCGACACGTTCACCGTCGCGGCCGCGCTCGCCGCCCGGACGACGACGTTCCGGCCGCTGATCGCGATCCGGCCCGGCTATTGGCATCCGGCGCACTTCGCGTCGTCGGCGGCCACCCTGAGCCACCTCAGCGGGGGGCGGGTGCTCGTGAACATCGTGTCGGGCAAGGACAACCTCGCCGCGTACGGGGACAGCGAGGGCGACCAGGCGCACCGCTACGCGCGTACGAGAGAGTTCCTCCAGATCGTGCGTCGGTTGTGGACCGAGGAGGACGTGACGTACGAGGGGGCGCACTTCCGGGTGGGCGGGTCGACGGTCGTGCCGCGCCTCGGCGGCAGGCACCCGCGGCTCTACTTCGGTGGCGCCTCCGCGGCCGCCGAGCGGGTCGCCGCCACCGAGGCCGACGTGCAGCTCTTCTGGGGCGAGCCGCTCGACGGGGTGCGCGAGCGCATCGAGCGGCTACGGGCGCTGGAGAGCGAGCTGGGCCGTGAGCACGAGCCGCTGGAGTTCGGGCTGCGGGTGACCACGTTCGTCAGGGACACGACCGAGCAGGCGTGGGCCGACGCGGAGGCCAAGGTGGCCCGGATGGCGGCTGCCGCGGGCGGCAAACCCCGCGACTTCGACAGGCGCACCGCCGTGGGGCAGCAGCGGCTGCTCGACCTGGCCCGCCGGGGCGAGGTGCTCGACGACAACCTCTACACCACGCCGGGGCGCTTCGGCGGGGGCGGCGCGGGCACCACCTGGCTCGTCGGGTCGGCCGCGGACGTGGCGAGCTCGCTCCGCAAGTACCGGGACCTGGGCATCACGCACTTCGTGCTCTCCGACACGCCGTACCTCCCGGAGATCGAGCGCCAGGGGCACCAGCTGCTGCCGTTGCTGCGCGGGTGACCGCGGCTCTTCGTAGAGTTCGGTTCATGAATATCGACTTCGCCCCCTCGGTCCGGTCGCGCCTGGGGATCGAGTGGGAGATCGCGTGTGTCGATCGGCGCAGCGGCGAGCTCGCCCCGGCCGCCCCCGAGCTGCTCGCACGGCTCGGGGCGCAGGACGGCTTCCCGCACGTGACGAACGAGCTGCTCACCAACACGGTCGAGCTCGTCAGCGCGCCGCACCACCGCGTGCGGGACGCCGTCGCCGACCTCGCGCGCCTGGCCGAGCGTGTGGGTGCGGTCGCCGAGCCGATGGGCGTCGACCTGATGTCGTCGGGCACGCACCCGTTCAGCCAATGGTTCCAGCAGCAGGTGACGCCGGACAAGCCGCGCTACGACGTGCTCATCGACCGCACCCGGTGGTGGGGCCGGCAGATGATGATCTGGGGCGTGCACGTGCACGTCGGGATCGAGGACCGGCGCAAGGTGCTGCCCGTCATCGACGGCCTGCTGACCTATCTGCCGCACTTCCAGTCGCTCAGCGCCTCCAGCCCGTTCTGGGCCGGCGAGAACACGGGGTACGCGTCCAACCGCGCGCTGATGTTCCAGCAGCTGCCGACGGCCGGGCTGCCGCCGCAGTTCACCGACTGGGCGCAGTTCGAGAGCCTGGTGGCCGACCTGCGGCACACCGGCGTCATCGAGGAGCTCAACGAGCTGCGCTGGGACATCCGGCCCGCGCCGAAGTGGGGCACGATCGAGGTGCGCACGTTCGACGGGATCCCCACCACGCACGAGATCGGCGCGCTCGCGGCCCTGACCCAGTGCCTGGTCGAGCACTTCTCCGCGGAGCTCGACGCCGGCCGGGAGGTGCCCCGGATGCAGCCGTGGTTCGTCCGCGAGAACAAGTGGCGCTCGGCCCGCTACGGCATGGACGCCATCATCATCCGCAATGCCGACGGCGACGAGGACCTGGTCACCAAGGACCTGGAGGCGCTGCTGCCCGCCCTCGGCCCGATCGCGGACCGGCTCGGTTGCGCGGAGGAGCTGGCGGCCGTACGGGACATCGTCGCGCACGGCGCCAGCTATCAGCGGCAGTTGCGGGTGGCCACGGCCAACGACGGCAGCCTCAAGGCCGTCGTGTCCTCACTGGTCCGCGAACTCCGCGAGGGCCGGCCC
>CAKUMG010000454.1 GCA_934667465.1 uncultured Actinoplanes sp.
GGAAGCGCCGCCACGAGGACCGCGACCTGTTCGTGGCGGTGACCAGCCACGAGCTGCGGACCCCGGTCACCGTGATCAAGGGCTACGCGGACACGCTGACCAACCACTGGGAGACGCTCGGCGAGCCGGGCCGCCGGGAGGCCGCCCGCGTCATCGGTGCCCGGGCCGGCGAGCTGGCCCGCCTGGTCGACCGCCTGCTGTCCGCCACCAGCGAGGACCGCGCCGCGGGCGACGCCTCGCCGGGCCCGTTCGACCTCGTGGAGGCCCTGCGCGCGGCCGCGAGCCTGCTGCCCGGGGACCTGGCCCGGCGGGTCTCCCTCGCGGAGCTGCCGGCCGAACTGCCCAAGGCCTTCGGCGACCGCGAGTCGCTGGCCACCGTCCTCACCGAGCTGGCCACCAACGCGGGCAAGTACTCCGAGCCGGGCACCGAGGTGACCGTCACCGCCACGGCCGACGAGAGCACCGTGACGTTCGCCGTCGCCGACCGGGGCATCGGGGTCCTGCCGGAGCACGTGGAGCTGGCGTTCGAGCGCTACTGGCAGGGCGAGCCGGCGGGCGGGGGCGGGAACCCGGGGGCCGGGCTCGGGCTCTATCTGGTCCGGCGGATCGTCGAGCGGCAGCACGGGTGGGTCTCGCTGCGCCCGCGCGAGGGGGGCGGCACGGTGGCGGAGGTCCGATTCCCGCGCGCCTGAAATGCCGGTTCGTGCAGATGGAGGGTGGCGTGTCGCTGGTCGGGGGTGACGTTCGCGCCGGACACCACGGCCCGGATGCCGCGGACCGGCCGGGCACCGCCTAGGCTGGATCGCCGTGAGCAAGCGTCGAAAGAACCCCCGAGCCGCAGCCGACGCGGCGCCCAAGCGCCAGAAGGTGCGGGACATCTACGTGGCCCGGCCGTTCGAGGGCCTGGCCGACGAGACCGAGTGGATCGCGCTGCGCGAGCTGGTTCCGGCCGCTTCCGCGCCGCTGACCCTCAAGCCCGAGATCATCGAGGAGTACGGCGACCGCCCGGTCACCCTCTCCACGGTCCTCCCGATGGCCTGGCCCGCGATGACCCGCCAGGACGGCCGGGTCTTCGTCGGCCTGCAGCGGCACATCCAGTCCGGCGACGTGTCCCGTGACGTCGCGGTGGCCGTGCTGAACGCGCTGCAGACCGAGCCCGGCGCCACCGTCCCGGTGCCCGCCCTGCCCGGCGAGGGCCCGCGGCTGCAGGACATCCTCGCGGACGGCCCCCTCGAGATCACCGTGCACGACGGCTTCGAGTACTGGCTCGACGCCCAGCAGGCCGACGACCCGGGCGTGAAGGCGTCGCTCGAGCGGGCGAACGCGTCGATCTACCCGACCGTCCGGATGTCCGCGGCGCACGCGGCCTACTGGTGCCGGGTGCCGGAGAAGGCGCACGTGCGCTGGGTGCTGTCCGAGCCCGAGGACACGGCGCTGGACGCCCTGGCCCGGCTCTCCGCCGCCGGCGACCTGCTGCTCGGCGAGGGCACCAAGTTCGCGGGCATGTTCCGCGCGCACGGCCTGCTGGTGCCGGTGTGGGACCTGCCGCACGAGCCCGAGACCGGTGACTGGGAGGCGCCGCTCGCGGACTTCGCGAAGCGCTACGCGGACACCCTGGCGGAGACCGGGCCGCTCGACGCCGCGGCCCGGCGCGCGAAGCAGGGTCTCGTGGGCCGCCAGCTCACCCTGCGATAACCCAGCCGTACGGGTTCCGGGCCGCGCCACTGTGGAGTGTGCGCGGCCCGGATCTCTGTCCACCCCCGGCCGGCGGGCGGATCGCCACGAGCGTCCGCGGGCCGGCGGGCCGAGTCGCCTCGAGCGCCGACGGTGAGCGGGCTGAGCCGTCTCACGCGCCGACGGTGAGCCGGCTGAGCCGCATCAGGCTCCGGCGGTGAGCGGGGCGCGTTCGATCGGGCACGACATGCAGCGCGGGCCGCCACGGCCCGAGCCCAGCTCCGAGCCGCTGATCGCGATCACCTCGATGCCGGCCCGCTCGAGCTGCGCGTTCGTCTCGACGTTGCGCTCGTAGGCGACACAGAGCCGTGGCGCCAGTGCGAGCGTGTTGTTGCCGTCGTCCCACTGCTCCCGCTCGGCGGTGACCGGGTCCAGGCCGGTGTCGATGATCCGCAGGCGGTCGATGCCCATGGCCTCGGCGGCGGCCTCCACGAACGGCCGGGCCGCCCCGACACGCGGCTCGCCGTCGAAGCCCGCGGTCACCGGATAGGCCCGCAGCGTGTCGGCCACGTTCGGGTACATCACCACGGCGTCCGCGTCGACCATGGTGCACACGGTGTCGAGGTGCATCGTCGCCCGCTCCTGTGCGATCGGCACGGCGAGGATCGTGTGGGCCAGACCCGCGGCGAACACCCGGCGCGCGAGCCGTTCGGCACCGGCCGGGGTCGTGCGCTCACCGACCCCGATGGCGAGCACGTCGGGGGCGAGCAGCAGCACGTCGCCGCCCTCCACGTTCTCCAGCCCGGGCGTGTAGAGCAGCTCGGTGCCGGCGAAGCGCGGGTGGTGCGTGTAGATGGCCCGGGTCAGGGTCGTCTCGCGGTTGCGGGCGGGCATCGCGAGGCTCGTCACGGCCACCCGGTCACGCACCCAGACCGAGGAATCCCGCGTGAACAACAGGTTGGGCAGCGGGTCGATCACGAACGCGTGCCGGTCCATGAGCTCGTAGACCAGCCCGCCCGGTTTGCCCGGCCCGGGCTTGACCTCCTCGTGCGCGAGCCCGGCGGTGAGCGCGTGTGCCAGCTCGCGCGGGTCCAGGTCCGTGAGGTGCGCGGCGACCCGGGCACGCAGGTTGTCGCCCAGCCGGGGATCGACAAGCACCGTCTCGGTGAGGAGGGCGCGCGCCTCCGGCACCTGCAGGGTCTCCTCGAGCAGCTGTCCGAGGTAGAGCACCTCGACGCCGCGGTCCCGCAGCGCCTGCGCGAACGCGTCGTGCTCCTCCTGGGCCCGGCCCACCCAGGGGATGGCGTCGAAGAGCAGGGAGTCGTTGTTGCGAGGGGTCAGCCGCGCCAGCTCGGCGCCGGGGCGGTGCAGCATGACGCTGGCGAGCCGTCCCACTTCACTGTCGACATGAGGTGCCACATCTTGAGACTAGGTCGAGATCGACGCTCATGGAGGGCTCTACGGCGATGACCTCGGCCTTTGTCCTTTACTGTCCGCATCTGTCCTGTGACGTAGCGCCAAGATCCGGGACACGGCTGCATCCTCTGTGAGGGCACGCTAACTTGTCCGGAGGACGTTTCGGATTTCAGGGGAGCCCTAGGTCGCGTCATGCACCATGCGGAAAAACACCTTGTACGTGAATGCGGCATTCATCCCCACTCATTCCGCTTTCTTTCCGGCCCGATGACTTGCCTGAGTACCGGGTCCAACACTTACCGTAGTGGAAAGAGAGCCCGATGGACCTTTTGCCGGAGGTCGCTGTGACTGTCTTCCCCGCCCGCCCCGCCCTGCCCTCCTCCCACCGAACCTACGCTCCCGCACCCCCCGGGGAGCCGGCCCGCACCACGCCGGGCACGGCCCTCGAGCCGGTGCGGCCCAGCCCCGTCGAGTGGGCCCGCCGCCGACGTGCCGAACGAGACGCCCGCCGTCTCGAGGCCGCCGGTAGCCGTGCCCTCACCCGGCTGGACCGCCTCGGACCCGCCTGGCACATCATCGACTGGCCGCGTACCGACTCGCTCGGCTACGAACACGACCCGAGCGACGACCGCGCCGGCTTCCTCGCCATCGGCCCCGGCGGCGTCTATGCCGTCACGGTCGCCGACCATGGCCGCGCCCGCGTGCTGATCGCCGGTGACGTGGTGCAGATCAACGGCAAGCGCCCGGCGTACGTCGCCGAGGCCCGCCGCGACGCCAAGCGCGCCGGCCGGGCCATGAGTGCCGCCGTCGGCCTCACCGTGCCGGTCACGCCGGTGCTCGCCTTCGTGGGCTCCGGAGTGATCAGCGTGCACGGCCTGCCCAAGGAATGCCTGGTGGCGACGCACAAGGAGCTCGACCGCCTGCTCATCGCCGGCGGCTCGCGCATCTCGCCGGCCACCGCGGGCAAGCTCTCCGCCGTGGCCGCACACCCCGCCACCTGGGCGAACGCGCCCTACCGGCCCGCCTCGAGCGAATACCGGTGGTATGCAAACGGCCAAACGGCCGCTGACAAGCGCCCCACCCGCCGGTAACGTTTGTTCCGGAGCACCTTTTGCCCGCATCATGTGAAGCGGGCGCCGGCCGGACACTCGGACGACTGTCCGGCCGGAGTCCCGGCCGGACGCGGTGCGAAGGAACAAGGAGGTGCGGGTGGCGCACGTCGAGCTCTCACTCTCGGGAGCGTTCGTGCCCCAGGCGCGTACGCCGGTCGAATCCGAGTTCGTCTCGAACATCGACCGGTGGGCGGCCACGGTGTGGCAGGCCGTCGAACCCTGCCTCGTCATCGACGCCCAGCACACGGTCGTGGCGGCCTCGCCGGCCGGCAGCGAGCTCCTGGGCCTGGCGAAGGGCGCCGACGTCGTGGGCACGCCGCTGCTCGGCGGGGAGGGCGCGCTGCGGCTCGTCGACTTCACCGCCCACGGCAGCGAGCTGAACAGCCAGGAGCTGGAGAAGATCCCGCCGATCCTGGCGCTGAGCTCCGAGCGCCTCGCCCGCGGCCTGCTGCGCATCCAGCAGCCGGACGACGAGCGGCACGTCACGGTCGACGCGATCGCCACGCCGCTGGTGGAGAACGGTCATGTGGTCGCCTCGCTGACCTTCTTCTCCGCGATCCGCTACTGAGGCGGCGAAACTTCTGAGGCAGCGCGCGGGCAGGTCACCGGGGACGGCTCGGGCGCGGGCGCCAGGCAGGGCGCGGTTTCGGCGTTGCATGCGGGACGCATCGAATCATGTGATGATGAACGCGTTCGTCACCCATTGGGGTTATGAGGGGCCGGACCGTAGTGTCACCTCATGCTCGACCTCGAACTGCTGACCGACGAGTACGCGGTGTGCCGGCTGCCCGGCGGATCGGCCCTGCCCGCCTCGCTGAGCAACGGGCTCGACGACAAGAACGTCATTTCGGTGACCTGGGCTCCCGACGAGCTGTCGATCATCTGCCCGAGCAAGCGCGTGCCGCCCGGCGCGACGGTCGAAGCCGCCTGGCGTTGCCTGCGCGTCGCCAGTCAGGTCGAGCTGGCGCAGACGGGCTTCCTCGCGTCGCTCGTGCAGCCGCTCGCCGACGCCCGGGTCAACATCGTCGCCTTCTCGACCTTCGACACGGACTACGTGCTGGTCCCGCAGGTCCGGCTCGCGGAGGCCGTCGCCACTCTCACGGCCGCCGGGCACCGCGTCGCGGCGTGAAACGGTGATTCCCGTTCGTCCATGAGTGGTCCTACCATGGGGCCGTGCTCCGCCGTTCGTTCGAGGTCGTCCCGCCGCGGGGCCTGCGCGCCGCGGCGATCCTGAGCGGGGCACTGCTGGCGGTGGCCGCGTGCGGGGCGCCGCCCGAGGAGCCCGCGTCGGCGCCGCCGCTGGCGGCCCGTCATGCTCGGCCCAATGCAGCACCAGCCCGGCCCGGCCGCAGCGCCAGCGCAATACCACCCGCCCC
>CAKUMG010000455.1 GCA_934667465.1 uncultured Actinoplanes sp.
CGTCGGCGGATGCGCCCCTGGGATAGCCTCGTTTGAGGAGGTACGGGACATGTCGGTTAATTATGGGCGTGCCCTGCCCGTGGTGCTGATCGTCGAGGACGACGAAGATGTCCGCGACGTCATGGCGTTCACGCTCGACCAGCGCGGCTTCGAGGTGCTGACGGCGTCGGACAACGCCACGGCCACGGCCCTGTTCCGCGAGCGCGCCGGCCGGATCGACATCCTCGTCGCCGACCTGTCGCTGCCCGGCGAGGTCCCCGGCGGCGTCGCCCACTGGGTCGCCACGGTGTACCCGGCCGTGAAGATCATTTATGTGAGCGGCATCCCGCGGCACGTCTCGCTGTCGTCGGGCCTCGTGCAACCCGGCGCGCCGTACCTGGAGAAGCCGGTCAACCCCGACGTCCTGGCCAGCACCATCCAGAGCCTCCTCCCGCGGATCGGCTCCGCGGACGACTGGTGAACCGGCCGACCGGCGAAGCAGCCGGCTGTCGGAGCGAGCGACCGGTGCAGCAGCCGGCTATCGAAGCGAGCGCCCGGTGAACCGGCCGTCCAGTGAAGCAGCCGACCGTCGGAACAGCCGTCCGGTGAACCCGCATCGCGCCGCCATCCAGGCCCGCCTCGACGAGGTCGGCGGCCCGGACCTGCCGGAACGCGGCCGGGCGCTGCTGGCCCGCCTGCTGACCAACTACGCCGCCAAGACCCCGCCCGCGATCGACCGTCTGGCCGACGCCCTCACCGCGGGACAGACCGATGATGTACGCGATCAGGCGCACGCCCTCAAGGGCTCGGCCACCAACGTCGGCGTGACCGCCCTTGCCGCCCTCTTCGGCGAGCTCGAGGACGAAGCGCGCGCCGGCCGCCTGCCTGCCTCACCGGAGACCCTGGACCGCGCCCGGGCCCTCCTCGCCGAGATCACGCCGCTCTGCCTGCACATGGCCGCGGAGATCAGCCCGCCCACGGAGTGAGCGGCGACCCGGCCCGCGGACCAGCGGCCGCGGCCGCTGGACGGAGCCGCAGGTCAGCGGTCCTTGACGACGAGGCCGAGGGTCTGCGCGAGGGCGGGCGCCGCCTCGGCGAGCTGGTTGCTGTCGATCAGGGCGCCGCGCAGCGAGTCCCACCCCTGTGCCACGTCGAGCTCGCGGGCGCCGCGGAAGTCGACGCTCTTGACGGTCGCCTTGTGGAAGCGGGCGCGGCGGATCGTGGAGCCCGGGAACGTCACCTTCGACAGCGTCGCGTCGCCGCAGTCGAGCTCGGACAGGTCGCAGTCCCGGAACTCGACGTCCTGCAGCGTGGCGCCGCGCAGGTTGAGGCTGTCGAGCTTGCAGCCCCGCACGACGACGCGGCGCCACTTCCCGCCGTACGCCTGGACGCCGGCCAGCACGCTGTCCAGGATCGTCACGTTGAGCAGTTCCGCCTCGGCCCACGTGCCACCGATCCAGCGGCTGCGCGAGATCCACACGTCGTCGAGCCGGGCGCGGTCGAACCCGGACCCGGTGAACGTCACCCCCGTGATCGCGCTCTCCGAGAACTTGGAGCCGCCGGCCTGCGCGTCCTCGAACTCGGCCGCGTCGAAGTGGATCTCGACGTGCTCCCCGCCGCGGTCGAACTCGCCGTCGAACGGCTGGAGATACCGCGCGTACGGAAGGGAGGCAAGGTCCTGCACGACGGGCATGAAACGGTCTCCGATCAAGGGCGGGGCGTACGAACCTGCGCGGGGACCCGGCAGCCCTCCCGCACCCTCGCACGAGGCGCCGGCCTGCCCGTCCCCGGTCTCGTCAGCCAACCTATGTCCCGGCTCGAAGCTCCACGCCGGCGGGCCCTGCTCAGAGCCGCACGTCGGCGGGCTCTCGGCTCATGGGCAGGCCGGCCGCGACCCACGCCTCCACGCCCCCGGCCAGGTCGGTCGCCCGGTGCAGCCCGACCGCCCGCAGACTCGCCGCGGCCAGGCTCGAGCTGTACCCGTGCCGGCACACCACCACGATCGGCACGTCGTACCCGGTCGCCTCGGGGATCCGCCACGGGCACCCCGGGTCGAGCCGCCACTCGAGGACCGTCCGGTCGATGACCAGCGCCCCGGGCAGTTCTCCCTGCTCACGCCGCTGCACCTCGGTCCGGGTGTCGATCAGCAACGCGCCGTCCGCCACCGCGGCCCGCACCTCGTCCGGGCCGAGCCGCCGCACACCCTCCCGGGCCCGCGCCAGCACGGCCTCGACGCCCCGGGCTTCTTTGATCACCATCCCCCGATGATCACCCATCGCGGGCCGCCGCGCAGACCGGTGCGCGCCGCCGCACAGGCCAAGGCGCGCCGCCACACAGGCCGGTGCACGCCGCCGCACAGACCAAGGCGCGCCGCCACACGGGCCGGTGCACGCCGCCGCACAGGCCAAGGCGCGCCGCCGCACAGGCCGGTGCGCGCCGCCGCGCGTACCGGTGGAGGGAACCGCAGGCGGGCCGCTCAGGCCTCGCCCATCACCAGGCCCTCGATCGTGTGCTTCTGGGTGATCGGCGTGAGCGCGTCGACCACCGGGCAGTGCAGGTGTTCCTTGACCTGCGCCGGCAGGCTCGCCCAGTAGCCGTGGGTGACCGCAAGGTCGTGCCGGTCGCCGTTGACCGCCCCGGGCCCGTCGACGCCGAGGACCAGCACCGGGCGCGACTGCTGCGACTCGTTGCGCGTGCCGCGGTGGATCGTCAGGGCGGAGCGGGCGGAGATGTCGCCGCGCTTCGGGTACTTGCGGACCGCGCGTTCCTCGTAGCGCCCCCACGTCTTCCGGGGCGGGAACATGCCGTGCCCGAACTCGGGCGAGTCGTCGAACTGGGTGCCGGGCGCGATCTCGAACGGTCCCATGTCCTCGGCGGTGTCGACGCCGGTCAGGTTGAACGCGAGCGAGTCGAGGGTGCGCTCGCGCCGGGTGACCTCGGGCATCGGGAAGTCGCGGTGCCACGGCTGGTCGACCGCGCCCGCGAACGGGATGTCGAAGCCGAGCTCGACGATCTCGTAGCGCGGGCCGAGCACGGCCTCGCAGACCGCGGTGACCCACGGGTGCGTGACCAGGTCGGCGAAGCCGCGGAGCTGCTCGGGGTGGATCTCCACGTAGTACCGCTTCGGGCCGCGCCCGACCGCCCCGCCGGGCCGCGTCATGGCCTCGGCGAACGCCTTCTCGATGTCCTCGCGCACGGTGTCGGCCCACTCGGTGGTGAACGCCGACCCGCACGCGGTGATCCCGTCGGTGTAGATCGCTTCCCGGGCGGCCGCTCCGATGTCCGTCGTCATGCGCTCCACGATGGCAACGTGGAGCGCACCGTGGCAAGACGAGCCGGTAGCGGGCCGTGGTCCGGGACAGCACGTGAGCCCGCGGGTCAGACGGCGGCCATGGTGACGCCGATGCTGGTGCCCGGCTTGGGCCGCTGCGGGTGCGGCGGCAGCAAGAACACGGCCTTGGTGGCGGTCTGCGGCACCTCGGCCGGCGCGGCGTGGACCGTGCGCCGCAGCAGCATCGCCGCCGCGCCCAGGGCGGCGTCGGACGGGGTCTGGTAGGCGCGCTGCAGGATCCGCTTGTCGACCAGGCCGCCGGAAGATCGCGCGGCCGCCGGAAAGACCGCCGAGCCGCCGGAAAAATCGCGGGCCGCCGGAGGGTCAGTGCGAGACGGGCTGGTCGATGTCGTCGGCGACGTGGGTGCAGGCGTCGGCGGTGCGGGAGAATTCCGTACGCAGCCGGGGCAGCGCCTCCTCCGCCGCGGGCAGGGCAGCGCCCGTACGCGCCTGCAGCTCGATCTCGCCGAGCAGGTCCGCGAAGGCCGTGGCACCGACCGCTCCCGCGGCGCCCTTGAGCGTGTGCGCCCGGGCACCGGCCGCGGTCGCATCGCCTGCGCGCAGGGCCGCTTCCAGCTCGTCGAGGCCCGCGGGCGTCCCGGCGGTGAAGGAGCGCAGCATGCCGGCCAGGATCGCGCGCTCGGCCGGGGACGGATCGGTGCCGATCACATCCGCGATCCGGGCCCGCACCGCCGCCTCACGATCGCCACCGCCCTCCGCCGCGCCCCCCGAAGCCGCCTCCGCCGACAGAACAGTCCCTGAGGACGAAGCGGCCCCCGACGACGAAACAGCCGCCGACGATGAAGCCGCGGGGGACGCAGCCGCGCCCGGGGACAGCGCGGACAGCGCCGCCGCCGCGTCGCGGGTGCCGGCGAAGCGCGCGAACGCCGCCGTGAAGTCCGCCAGGCGTACCGGCTTGGCCAGGTAGTCGTTCATGCCCGCCTGGTGACAGGCGGTGCGGTCCTCGATGAGCACGCTGGCGGTCATGGCGATGATGTACGGCTGCCGGTCCGCCGGGAACTCGGCGCGGATCGCGCGGGTCGCGGCGAGCCCGTCGAGGACCGGCATCTGGATGTCCATGAGGACGACGTCGTAGTCGGCGTGCCGCAGCGCCTCGATCGCCTCGCGGCCGTCGGCGACCGTGTGCACCCGGTGGTGGCCGAGCTTACCGAGCATGTGCTGGGCGACCTGCTGGTTCACGTGGTTGTCCTCGGCCAGCAGGATGCGCAGCGACTGGCGGGCGGACGGCCCGGCGACCGGCGGGGCGTCCGGCGCGGGCCCGGGCGGCAGCAGCAGCCGGGCGATCGTGGAGTGCAGGATGCTGGCCCGGGTCGGCTTGGTCAGGATCGCGTCGAAACGCTCGCGCTCGCCCGGGGCGGGCTGCCACGTGATGCTGCTGGTGAGCAGCAGCGGCATGGCAGCGGTGGCCGGGGTGTCGCGCAGGGCGGCAGCCAGGTCGGTGCCGTTCATCCCGGGCATGTGCATGTCGAGGACCGCACAGTCGTACGTGGCTCCGGCCGCCACGAGCTCGAGCGCGTCCGCGCCGGACGGGGCGACCGTGCACTCCAGGCCCCAGCCGGCGAGCTGGCGGCGCAGGACCGTCCGGTTGGTGGCGTTGTCGTCGACGACCAGGACGGTACGCCCGATGAGGCGCAGGTCGGAGCGGTCGGTCCGGTCCGCCGCCTGCCGGCAGGGGCGCAGGAGCGCGGTCGCGGTGAACGTGGAACCCTCGCCGGGCGTACTCGCGACCGTGATGTCGCCGCCCATCGCCCGGGCGAGCCGACGGCTGATCGCCAGGCCCAGCCCGGTGCCGCCGTACATCCGGGTCGTCGACGCGTCCACCTGCGCGAACGCGCGGAACAGCCCGGCCATCTTGTCCGTCGGGATGCCGATGCCCGTGTCCCGTACGGCGATCTCGACCAGCAGTTGATCCTGGCCGGCGGGCGTCGCCGAGACGGTCGCGACGACCTCGCCGCGATCGGTGAACTTGACCGCGTTGGAGAGCAGGTTGACCACGACCTGCCGCAGCCGGGTGGCGTCGCCGCGCAGGATCTCCGGGCAGTCCGGCGCGATGTCGCCGACCAGGTCGATCTGCTTGTGCCCGGCCGGGACCGCCATCAGGGCCAGCGCGCTGTCCAGGAACTCGCGGACCTCGAACGACGCGTCCTCCAGCTCGAGCGCACCGGACTCGATCTTCGACCAGTCCAGGATGTCGTTGATGATGACCAGCAGGGCTTCGCCACTGTCGCGTACGGTCACCGCGA
>CAKUMG010000456.1 GCA_934667465.1 uncultured Actinoplanes sp.
GGCGTGGAGGCTCGTGCCCTCCACCGTGACCGGGTCGGCTGTTCCGGCCGGGTCGTCGGCTCCGGCCCGGTCGTCGGACTCGGCCGGCTCTTCTGCTTCGGCCGGCTCGCGGTCTTCTTCGCCCGGCTCGCCGTCCTCGGAGCACTGAGTCGGCGGGCTTGCCCTCGACAAGGTCGAGGGTCGCATACTCGGTTGCCATGACGGGTCGCGGCGGATCAGAGGTGGACCAGGTCGGTGCTGGTGGTGTTGAGCCGCCGGGGTCCGTCGGCGGTGCAGGCCACGAGGTCCTCGATGCGGGCGCCGTGCCGGCCGGGCAGATAGACGCCGGGTTCCACGGAGAAGACCATGCCCGCGGTGAGGGCGGTGCCGTTGCCCTCCACGATGTAGGGCTCCTCGTGGGTCTCCAGGCCGGTGCCATGTCCCGTACGGTGCAGGAAGGCCTCTCCATAACCGGCCGCGGCCAGCCGCTCGCGGGCTGTCGCGTCGATCCGCTCGGCGGTGACCCCGGGCGCGACGGCCGCCACCGCGACGCGCTGGGCGTCCTGCAGCGCGGGGTAATAGGCCAGGAAGTCGGCGGGTGCGGTGTCGCCCAGGACATACGTGCGGGTGCAGTCCGAGCGTTAACCGCTGGGCATCGTCCCGCCGATGTCGACCACCACCGGGTCGCCCGCGGCGATGACCCGCGGGCCGGCGGCGTGGTGCGGGCTGGCCGCGTTCGGCCCGGAGGCCACGATCGCGAAGTCCGCCGTGCCGTGCCCCGCATCCCGGATCGCGCCGGCCAGGTCGGCGGCGACGGCGGCCTCGGTCCGCCCCGGGCACAGCCACCGGCCCATCTCCCGGTGCACCCGATCGATCGCCGCACCGGCCTCGGCCAGCGCCTCGATCTCGGCCACCGACTTCACCGCCCGCAGGGGCCCGAGCACCGGCCCGGCCCCTGCCCACGCCAGCCCGGGCCGCTGCGCCTGCAACGGCAGCAGGTGCCGCGCGGGCATCGTCTCCGCCACCGCGACCCGCCCGGCCCCGTCCGGCAGCAGCCCCGCCACCAGCCGCCACGGATCGGCGCCGTCCCGATAATCGATCAGCTCGGTCCCGGCCACCTCCGCCTTGGCGCGCTCCAGCCGGGGAACCACCAGCGCGGGCGCGCCCTCCGCAGGAAGCACGAGACAGGTGAGCCGCTCCGACGAATCCACGGCATACCCGGTCAGGTAGCGCAGATCGGCGCCGGGCGTCACGAGCAGCGCGTCGAGCCCGAGCGTCCCGAGCGCCCGCCGGGCCCGGGGCAGGCGGCTCCGCAGATCCGCGGCGATCGCATCCATCCGTGCACGCTATCGACTCCGGCCCGCCCCGGCACCCGTCGTCCCGGGCCTCATTCACAGGGGCGGCCATGTGCGCGGTGCACCCTGCACGACACTCAGCCCGCGTGGAGCACCTGCGCGGCGGTCAGCCCGCGGGCGTCGAGCGCCTCGGGATCCGCGCCGGCCGCGATCAGCGCCGCCAGGACCGGCGGGACGTCGGGCGAGCCCGCCCACGCGGCCGCCGCGGTGTGCAGCGGGGTGCGGCCGTCCTCGGCGCGGTCGTGCGGGGAGAAGCCGGCCGTAAGCAGCAGCGGCAGCACCCGGGTGTGGTCGACGTGGCCGGCCCAGTGCAGCAGCGTGCGCCCCCGGCCGTCCCGGACCTGCGGGTCGGCTCCCGCGTGCAGATCGGCGAGCACCGCCGCGGTGTCGCCGTGGAACGCCCGGTCGAACAGCCGCCGCCGGGCCCGCCGCAGGTCGCGCGGGACCGGCGGGGCGCCGCTGCGGAAGCCGGACAGAGCTCGCGCACAGCCGGCCCCGGCTCCGGCGGAAGCGGTGGCGGCGGTGAGACCGGCCGGGTCGTGCGATGGCAGGGCCAACGCCGCACCGGTCACCTCGACCTCGTGCCACACGCCCTCGCACCGCACCCGGACGCGCTCGTACGCGTCGTGCGAAGGCGGCCCCCACCGGTGCTCCCCCCGGGGGAACAACGCCTCCAGCGCCAGCGGATGCAGATCCCCCGGCTGCAGCCAGTCCCACCGGAGCAGGTCCACGTCATCCGGCGCGACCACGCCGAACGCCACCGGGCCGGTCCGTTCCGCCTCGACGGGCAGCCGGCCCGACCACCGGCGTTCGCGCTCACCGTCGAGGACAGTCAGTGTCGAGCCCGAGAGCTCCGCGTCACGGTCCGGGCTGAGCAGAGACGTCAGCCCCATCGCCGCGTACCGGTGGGAGAGCCGGCGGGTCTCGGCTGCCAGCAGCGGCAGCGCCGGGGCGTACTGGTCCAGCCGCCAGGATGCAGAGCTGCTCGACCGGTCGGCGACGGTGAAACCCGCCTGGCGGTACTGCGCGGCCCGGTCCCCGTACCGGGCCGCCATCCGTTCGAAGTCGGCCGCCCGCCCCGGCTCGGCGCCGGCGGGGGTGGACGCGGTCACCGGGTAGGGGCTGCCGTCGGGGAAGTGCCACGGCAGCCGCTGCTCCGACGCCCCGTACGCCCACCGGCGCTCCGCGACGGCGTCGGCGTGCCACGTCCAGGCCGGCATGTCGTACCAGGGTCCGCGCAGGTCGCCGATGTCCGCGACCCGCAGCCGCAGCCGCTGTGCCGCCTGGTCGTGCGGCGGCAGCGTCGCCACCAGCACCGGTGTGCCAGGCTGCAGCGGCCCGTCGTGCCGCGACAGCACCACCTGAGCGCCCGGGCGCAGCGCCAGCTGCTCCGGCACCCAGGACTGCCCGGCCAGCTGCGAAACGTACGGCAGATGCAGCCGCAGGAAGTCCGGCGCGAACCCGGCGAGATCCGCGCACACCTCCGCAGGGTCGAGGTCCACGTCCACCATCGCCGCCGCGCACGCGGCCCGCCAGTCCCCGGCCAGCCGGGCCGCGGTCGCCTCCCGCACCATGGCGGCCGGTGCCCGGTAGCCCCGCAGCCGCAGCACGCGGTGCCGGTTCTCCGCGTGCCACAGCTGCCGGCGCTTCTCCTCGTTCATCGCCGGGTCACAGCTTCAGCTGCGGCCAGTCGATCAGGTCTCCCGCCAGGTCGCGGACCGTGGCGAGCAGGCCGAGCCGCGCCGCGCGCAGTTCCGGCTCCTCCGCCATCACGAACACATCCTCGAAGAACCGGTGTACCGGCTCGACGATCGGCGCGGCCACCACGGTGAAGCGCCCCAGGTCGGTGACCGTGCCGAGGGTGTCGCGGACCGCCGTGACCGCGTCGTGGAGGGCGAGCTCGGCCGGTTCCACCAGGGCCGCGGCGTCGGGAGAGAGCCCCCGGATACACCGCCGCGGACCTCGCCGATGCACATCCGGGAGTGGTGTCCGCCGGGACGATGCGCCGGGCGAGCTGGATGGCCTCGGCCCGCGCGAGGAAGTCCTTCTCCCCCACCAGGCGGCCGAGCTGGGCCAGCAGCTTGTCGGCGACGGCGGGGCGCCCGGCCTGGGGCAGGACGGCGCGGACCCGGTCGACCGGGTGGCCCTCCTCGGTCAGGACCTGCTCGAGCCGGCGGGTCAGGAACTCGCGGGCGTCGGCCAGGACCTGGGTGTCCACGTCGACCGGCTGCAGCGACGCGGCCCAGCCGAGCGACTCGAACAGGTCGATGCCGGCAAGGTCCGGGTGGGCGCGGTGGACGGCGAGCAGGCCGAGGACCGCGCGGCGCACGGCGAACGGGTCACTGCTGCCGGTGGGCAGGCCGACGGTGGCGGCCAGGCCGGCGACCAGGTCGAGGCGGTCGGCCATGGAGAGCAGCGCACCGGGCGCGGAGGCCGGGAGCGCGTCGCCCGCGCTGCGCGGCAACTCCGCTTCGTACACGGCCTGGGCGACCGCCGGGTTCTCCCCCGCGTTGAGCGCGTAGTCGCGGGCCATGACGCCGGCCAGGCTGGTCATCTCGGTGACCAGCTGCGAGCCCAGGTCGAACTTGACCAGCTCGCCGGCCCGGTCGGCGATCGCGTCGGTGGCGCTGTCGACGCCGGCCGCGGAGGCGAGCAGGGCGGTCAGCGAGTCGATCCGGGCGGCGCGGTCGGCCATCGAGCCGAGCTTGTCGGTGAACGTGAGGCGGTTCAGCCGGTCGCGCATCGCCGGCAGGGCCAGCTCGCGGTCGGCGCGGTAGAAGAACGCGGCGTCCTCGTAGCGGGCGCGCAGCACCGCCTCGTTGCCCTCGCGGACCAGGTCGGCGTCGATCGGGCCGTTCGCGACGGTCACGAACATCGGCAGCAGGGCGCCGCCGTCGGCCCGTACGGGAAGATAGCGCTGGTGTTTGCGCATGACCGTGGTCAGCACCGCGTCGGGCAGCTCGAGATAACGCTCGTCGAAGCGGCCCAGCAGCGGCGTGGGCTGCTCCACCAGATAGGTGATCTGGTCGATGAGGGCGCTCTCGCCGGCGATGTCGACACTGCCTTCGCCGTACGCGAGTTCCTGCGCGCCGGAGACGATCAGCTCGCGCCGGTCGGCGGGGTCGGCGACGATCCCGTTGATCGCGATGGTCTCCATGAACGTCTCCGCGGACGCGATGCTCAGCACCGGCTCGGCGGCCGTCCGCAGCACCCGGGTCTCCCGGCCGGCCTCGAGGGCACCGACCGCCACGGGCACGACCTGCTCGCCCCAGAGCGCGACCAGCCAGCGGATCGGCCGGGTGAACGCGAGCTTCGGGTCGTTCCACCGCATGTTCTTGGCCGCGCGCAACCCGGCGACCGCCCTGGCCAGCACCGGCCCGAGCACCGCGAGGGCACCGCCACCGGCGACGTGCTTGTGCACGACGAGATGCTCGACACCGTTCACGTCCGCCAAGACAAGATCATCCAGCGGTACGCCCTGCGAGCGCGCGAAGCCCTCCCGCGCCTTCTCCGGCGCGGTGGCACGAGGCCCCTTCACCGTCTGCGTGTGATCCTCCTCGCGCGCGGCGACCCCCGGCACCACAGCGATCAGCCGCCGCGGCGTGGCGTGCACCCGGATGTCTCCGTGCGCGAGCCGGGTCTTGCCGAGCTGCTCGGTCAGTTCACGAAGCAGCTGGTCCCGCGCGGCGCGCGCCTCGGACGGCGGCAGCTCCTCGGTCCCGATCTCGAACACCAGCGTGCGCGGGGCGTCCCCGGCCTCCGCCGACGGGGCCGGCGCGATCGCCTCGGGCAGCGCCTGGGCCACGCCGAGCGGGTGCTCCAGCTCCTCCCGGCGGGCCTTCCAGAGCCGGGCCACGTCACCGGCGAGCCGGCGCATCCGGGCGAACTCGGCGGCCCGGTCCGCGGTCGACACGGCGCCCCGGGCGTCGAGCACGTTGAACGCCTGCGAGCACTTCAGCACGTACGTGTGCGCGGGCACGGGCAGGCCCTCGTCGATCAGCCGCTGCGCCTCCGCCGCGTACAACTCGAGCAGTTGACGGTTGGCCGAGACGTCGGCGTCGTCGAGGTAGTAGCGCGACATCTCGTACTCGGACTGGCCGAAGACCTCGCCGTAGCTGACGCCCGGCGCGTACTCGATGTCCTTGAAGTGGGTCTTGCCCTGCAGCGCCATGATGATGCGCTCGATGCCGTAGGTGATCTCGACCGCGACCGGCTCGAGCGTCAGCCCGCCGGCC
>CAKUMG010000457.1 GCA_934667465.1 uncultured Actinoplanes sp.
CTGGAAGCCCTTGGTGGCGCAGCCGTCCATCCACCCGCCGACGATCGTGGTCAGCGCCGCCCGCTTCGCCTCGGTCGAGAAGTCGAGCATCAGCTCCTCCCACACCTCGTCGATGACCAGGTTGCCCTTCTTGTCGCGCAGCAGCAGGTCAGGGTGGTTGGTCTTCCACCACGAGTCGGTGCCGGGCTGCGCCTGGAACGCGTTGATGTAGCAGATGTTGTAGAGGCCCTTGGCCGCGCTCGCCTCACTGTCGCGGCTGACCACGGTCACGCCGGCCGGCGGGGTGTACGCGCCGCCGAGCTGGTAGTCGAACCCGGCATTCGCCGGCGGCAGGGTGATCGCGCCCTGCGCCGGGGCCGTCGTCGCCGCGGGCGTCTTGGTGGCCGTCGGCGTCTGTGATGCCGCAGGCTTCGCGCTCGCGGACTTGGAGGCACTGGGCGTCACGCTCGGCGCCTTCGTAGCCGCTGCGGACCGCGACGCCGACGGCGAAGCGGTGACACTCGGCGACGGCTTGGCGGTCACGCTCGGCTTGGCCTGCTGCCCACCCCACCAGTGCCGCCGCGTCCCCGCATCGGCGGTGCCGATCCCGACACCCAGCGCAACGGCGGTAGCAACCACCACCGCCGCCCCCACCTTGATCCGACTGCGGTTCCGGCTCGACGCCATCGAACGAACTCCTCGCGCTTGTGCAACAACTCCTCCCCCTCAACGCGCCGGGCCGCCGCCCCTGCTGCCGAAAGATCGAAAAAACTTTCCGTCACCCACCGCTCACCAGCTGTTCCGTGCGGTCGGCTACACCCAGATCTGCTCCCAATCGCGGTCGCCCCAGCCGTCCTGGCCGGCGAGGTAACCGCGGAAGATCTCGGCAACTTCCCCGAGCGTGCCCACATCGCATCGGAAGTGCAGATCCGCGCCACCCTCGCGCCGTTCGACCCGGAACACTCCGGCCGGGATCTCGTATCGGCCACCCGCGGCAGCCTGGAGGTAGTTCTCACCGCCCAGGTCGAGAACCAGATGATCGAGGTCCTGACCGAGTCGCAGGACCTGCGACTCGACCTCGAGCGCGGACGGCTGCGCGATCGGGCGCCCGTGCGATCGGTCGAGCGTCATACGCGGTACCGGCAACCGGAACCCGGCCAGCGGCACCCGGCCCGGATCGGGCATGCCCTCCGGCGGCACCCCCTCGATGACGAACCCGCACAGCGCCGCCAGCGCATCCTCACCGAGATCCAGCGGATGGAACGGCAGCGGATAGGGCTCCTCGTCCTCGTCGGCCTCAACCGGATGCCGCCCGTCCCAGTACGCCCGCTCGAACGCCAGCCGCTCACCCCCATCCTCGACGACGCCGTCGTCGGGGCTCACACACAGCGCCCGCTCAAGCGTGCCGTCCGCACCCCAGACCGCGAAGCCGAGAAAGTCCGACACGCTGTGCATCGAGTGCAGGACCACGCGACGGCCCGCCCCCTCCGCCAGCCACCCCGGCCGCAGATCACCCGGCCGGATCTCGCCCAGCTCGGCCGCGCAGATGATCGTCAGCCCCTCGAACACCCCCGCATACAACAGCCCGGCCGGCGGGTTGACGCTCGACCCCAGATTGCCGTCCCCGACCGCAACCACGGCCAGCCCGGGCAGCAGCCTCGCCACCAGCGCGTCGGTCGCCGCCCGATCCAGCTCACCCGCGTCGCGCAGCGCCCCGGCCACGTCACCATCGGCGTACATCAACAGCGCTGTCTTGGCTCCCACGGCCAGCCACGCTACGGCACCCGGCTCCAGGCCCGCGTCTCGAAGCGGATCGGGGAGCGGGCCGGACGACCGCACATCGTGGCGAACGCGGCATACCTGGTCGGCGCGCTAGCTTTGCTATCAGCGTCTGCCTCGAAGAGGACCCATGGCGGCCATCGGCATCAGAGATCTCGACGATGAGGTGAAGGAGAGGCTACGTCTCCGCGCCGCCCGGAACGGCCGCTCCCTGGAGGCCGAGATCCGCGCCATCCTGACCACCGCTGTCACCGATGACGCGCCACATAACGACCTGTTCGCCGCCCTCTCGGAACGGTTCGCCCAGCTCGGCGGCTCCGACCTCGGCCTGCCGACACCTAGCATCATGCCCAGGGCTGCGAGTCTGGGCCGGCGGACGCCTTCGAGCCTGTGGCGGCAAACGAGTGATCAAGCCCTGCCCGAACGTCGGATCTATGGGGCGAATTGTCCGATTATCGGGACTCGTTCGATCACTTACGTTCGTGGTTGTGACGCGGAAGATGCCTCCTGGCTGGCGGATACAGATGATGTTGTCGGTGCGGGGACGCTGGCAGCAGTTCCGGCTTCATGAAGAGGACACGTTCGTCTGTGCCGGCTGCGATGAGAAACAGTCCACCGTTCTGGTAGCCGTCGTCGATTTCGATTGGTCGGCGCCGACTTGCCAGCACTGTTACACCGCCGCCGTCGAGACGGAGGGCGCCCAGCGCCACACCACCCCACCGCTTGCCGGCGCCCAGCCGCCCGCCCGGCCGCAGCGGGCGTCTCGGTACCGGCACGACGACTTCCAGGCACTGGGTGACCTGCTGATCGCCCAGGCGAGTAACCGGAAGCTCAGTGAGTCTGACACGGCTCTCATCCGCTCAGCCACCGGCACCGGCGCCCATCGCGTGGCTCTGGCGTACGCCGCGGCAGCGATCGAGGCCGGGCTCACCCCCGCCCACCGGGCGCCGGGTCTGGTCAAGCGGCTACGTGATGGTCTCCGCGCTGCCGGCGATCAAGAGCATCGGCGTCGTCAGGCCGAGATTGCCCGGCACGAGAAGCTCGCGCGCATCGACGACCCTTTGGAGGCGCTGGTGCTCAACCGGCTCCGGCCGGAAGCGTTTCGCAAAGCCCTGGCCGACGTTCTGGCCCTCAGGAAAGGGGCAGTCAGCAAGCTCGACCTGCCCGCCGAGAGCTTGTGGCACTGGCTCAACATCGTCCGGGACCAGCCGCACCCGACCGGACCGCCCGACGTGATCCGTCTGCGGACCATGACGTCCGTGCAGTTCGAGAACCACCTCATCGCTTTGGCCGGGCGGGACAAGCCCTCGATGAAATCTTTGACGCATCCCGTCCTCGTGGAGCAATGGGAGCGCCACGCTGCTGCGGCCACGCGCGCGCTGCGTCCCGGGAGTCACCGGGCTTCACGAGCCGGCATGGGGCGCGGCGGGACCAAGGCTGCGTACGCCCGTGCGCGAGCCCTTGAAGCGGCGGCGAACGTAGAAGTGGAAAATCTTCGCCACCGCATCAGCATGCATGGCGACCCCGCCAAGCTGCGGCAGAGATCCGCGCTTCTCCTGGCCGCCGTCCACAAGGTCACCGACTTCGATCCGGCGCTCGCCGCCGCCCTGCGAGACGTATGCATGAACCACATCGCAGCATGTGCAGCCGCGCGTCGGGGCGACTCATGCATCCCTTGCCTGCCGTCGCTCGTGAAAGAGTTCCGCGCACGACTGACCCCACGCCCGAGTCCGCCTCGTTCGGTACTCCGGCAGCCGGCCCAGCCACGGCCGACATCGAAGCCCGCCGTAACTCCGAGGCTCCCGAACGGGGCCAAGCCTCCTGAGCCACCGCCGGTTCCGCTGCTCGGTCCGGACGCGCAGCGGCGGGTCAGGTGTCTCCCGCACGGCCGGCACATTCATCCTGGGACGACTCGAGCGACCTGGGAGGTAGCCGTCACGCGGGAGGACCTCGAGCGTGGCCGTTGCCCACTGCCCGACGGCACCACGTTGCCGTCGAACGACACCCTTGCGCTGAATCTGCAATTCCAGATCCGCGAAGATTCTTCGGAGCCGCAACGAGTGAAGCTGCGCTCGGTTGATGACGCTTGGGAACTCATCGGGCTGCAATGGCCTATGTCCGTCCAGCCCGGCGTCTTCGTGATGCTCACGTGGCCGACAGGCGGCACCGACGTCATCGCCTGGACCAAACCGTTGGACCGGCCCGAGCGGATCAACGGTGTCGTCTACCGCGCCCAGTTCGACCGTCGGACCGTCACCCGTGAGCTACTCCCCGGCATGGGGCAGCACCGGGGCACGCAGACCCTCTCTGCCGACGGCTGGGTGACACGAACGTTGCAGGTGCTCGGCTACCTGTGCCCGGAGGGTTCCGCGACGCTGGCGGAGGACGCCCTCGCCCGCAACTGCCTGAGTCTCGGCATGCCCGGGGATCTGACTGACCGGATCCCCGCCGCGACCACCAAGCTGATCGCGGAGAAGAAGATCCGCCGGGTTCGCGGCAGCCGGGACATCTTTGGCGAGCCCTCGTACCCGGCTCGTCCCGGAGACCCGCCCGTCGACCTCCTGCGATACCTGCCATCCGTCCAGGTCCTGCATCCGGAGTCGTCGACGGGGCCCGCCTCGCCGGGTGCGCAGAGGCCGCATAAGGTGCACGGATTCCTGCGGCGGCTCCCCGACGGCGCGCATGCCTCCGATGCCCAGCTGGACCGCTACCACGAGGCAGTGGCGGCCGCTGAGATCGCGAACCACCCCATCGATCCGACCCGCTACACCTTCGTCGCGACCCATCGCCGCGGCACCGGGATGCGCGAGTGACCGTGGCTGGTGGGCCTGCTCGCCGTCCTGGATCACGAACAGCTGCTCGACGGCCGTCCCGCCGACCGGCTCAGCCGCGTCGAAGTCCAGCCACCTCTTCCGTGGAGATTTCCTCAGGGGGTCGGGAGGAGGCGGGTGGCGACGTCTTCCGCCCAGAGGCGGTAGCCGGCAGAGGACGGGTGGAAGCGGTCGTGGCCGAAGAACTCGGGCGGCGGGACGCTGGTGGGCGGCCCGATGAAGGTGGTGCGTTCCGGGTCCTGGGCGCAGACCTCCGCGGAAACCGCGTTGAGGGCGTCGGCGCGTTCGGCCAGGTAGCGGGCGAGGCGGACCGGGATGGAGGGGAAGCGGGTGAAGGGCGGGATTCCCACGACGATGGTACGGCGGGTCCGGGGGGCCACGCCGGTGAGGATTCCGGTGAGGTCGTCGCGCCAGGCGGCGGGGTCGCGGCGGGCCATGACGTCGTTGGCGCCTGCTAGGAGGACCACCAGGTCGAGGCCGGGGTTCAGGCGGGGGACGAGGCGGTGGCGGATGCGGCGGGAGGTGGCGCCGAACTGGCCCACGACCTGCCAGTCGACCGGTTGGGCGGTGCGGGTGGCGAGTTCGTGGGCGAAGGAGGCTGCGAAGGCCTGCTCGTCGCCGGTGACGCCGCAGCCCGCGGCGGTGGAGTCGCCGAGTACGGCCAGGCGTAGCGGGTTTGCCGGATCTGCGGGAGCATGGCCGCCGGGAGAGGCGCCGGAAGCGTGGCCGCCGGGAGAGGCGCCGGAAGCGTGGCTGTCGGAAACGTGGCCCTCGGAGGGGCCGCTCGAAGCATGGCCGGCAGAGGGGCCGCCGGGGGCGGGTCCGTCGGAGGGGCCGGCGGGGGTGTGGGGGACGGCGCCGCTGATGCCGCCGCCGGGGGCGGTGGCGAGCTGGAGGGTGGACCGCAGCCACAGCCCCTGGGCCGCGACGAGGGGCAGCCAGACCGGGTTCATGCGCTCACCTCTCGTATACGCTGC
>CAKUMG010000458.1 GCA_934667465.1 uncultured Actinoplanes sp.
CCCGAAAAGTTATCCACCGTTGGGGACAAAGCCTGTGGATGCCTGTGGATTAGTGTGGATAAGGTTGGCACGAAACGGTTCCGTTCCGGCGTTGACAAATCCGCCTCGGGGTGGGCGTGAGTCAAGGGGTTCCGAACCCAGGATCGCAGCTCAGGGACACCCCACCTGTGCACCTACCTGTGGACAACCCGGTGGGTAAGTCGGTGGAAAACTCTGGATCCGCAGCTCACGACGTCGTGCGGAAGGGGCCCTTGGGCGTGTCGCACGGTTCGGATCCGCACCTGCCATCGCGGGGCCGGTGCGGTGTGTGGACAACGTGGAACGCCGCCGGGAGCGGGCTGTGGATACCCAGGATTGACGCGCTGTAAGCATCGGGCTCTCGGCCCGGCACGACCGCTCGGGTCAGGTGTTCTGCTTGATGCGGTTCGTCAGCTCGGCGATCTGGTTGTAGAGCGAGCGCCGCTCGGCCATGTGCTGCCGGATCTTGCGGTCGGCGTGCATGACCGTGGTGTGGTCGCGCCCGCCGAAGGCCTGGCCGATGCGGGGCAGGGAGAGCTCGGTCAGCTCGCGGCAGAGGTACATGGCGACCTGGCGCGCGTTGACTAGGACGCGGGAGCGGGAATGGCCCCGCAGGTCCTCGAGGCTGACGCCGAAGTAGTCGGCGGTCGAGACCATGATCTGGTCGGCCGTGATCTCCGGGCCGGCGCCGTCGGGCATGAAGTCGCGCAGGACCTCCTCGGCCAGGCTGAGCTGGACGGCGGAGCGGGTCAGGCTGGCGAACGCGGTCACCCGGATGAGGGCGCCCTCGAGCTCCCGGATGGAGCTGGAGACACGGCTCGCGATGAACTCGAGCACGTCGTCCGGGGCGAACATGCGCTCCTGGGCGGCCTTCTTCTGCAGGATCGCGATGCGGGTCTCGAGGTCGGGCGGCTGGATGTCGGCGAGCAGGCCCCACTCGAAGCGGGTGCGCATCCGGTCCTCGAGCGTGGCCAGCTGCCGCGGCGAGCGGTCCGAGCTGATCACGATCTGCTTGTTGGCGTTGTGGAGCGTGTTGAACGTGTGGAAGAACTCCTCCTGCGTCCGCTCGCGGTTCTCCAGGAACTGGATGTCGTCGATCAGCAGGATGTCGACGTCGCGGTAGCGGCGCTGGAAGGCCTGCGTCTTGTCGTCGCGCAGGCTGTTGATGAAGTCGTTGGTGAACTCCTCGGTCGAGACGTAACGCACACTGCGCGCGTGGCCGAGGGTTGTCGCATAGTGGCCGATCGCATGCAGCAGGTGCGTCTTGCCCAGCCCGGAGCTGCCGTAGATGAAGAGCGGGTTGTACGCCTTCGCGGGCGACTCCGCGACGGCGACGGCCGCGGCGTGCGCGAAGCGGTTGGACGAGCCGATGACGAACGTCTCGAACATGTACTTCGGGTTGAGCCGGTTGCCGTCGTTGCCGCCGGGACGGGGGCTGACCGACGGCCCGGACAGCGGGGAACGGCCCGGGCCGTTGTCGCCGCCGTGCCGGACGGGCATCGGCTCGTCGCGCCGGTCGGGGGCGTGCACCGGCTGACGGTCGTCGGCGCGCCGCTGGGTGTCGCGCAGCGGGGCCGGCTCCGCCGCGAACCGGTGGCCGCCGGTGTCGGAGTCCGGGAAATGCGACAGCTGCCGCGGCGGCTCCAACGGCTTTTCCTCGGTCCGGGAGCTTTGCGACGGCTCGGGCGGCCCCATGGGCAGCGGCGGGGCGAAGAGCGCCTCCTGGCCGTCGCGGGCGGCGGGCACATTGCGGCTGTACGGCACTTGGGCCGAGCCGGTCGGCGCGTCGTCCTCGGGGTAGTCCTGATATGCAGCCGGCTGGGGATAGCGGTCCGGATAAGACTGTGGCTGCTGATCCGCGTAGTGCGCGGGTGCCGGAGCCTGCGGCTCGGGCGGCGGGGTGCCGTAGACCGTGCCCGGGCGGCCGGAACCGTCCTCGGCCGGGCGGACGGTGACAGCGACCTGGATGGGCCGGCCGAGCCGGCGCGACAGGGCCTCCGTGATCGCCAGCCGCAGCCGCGACTCGATCACGTCCCGGGTGTAGGTGTCGGGCACCGACAACAGCGCGGTGTCCTCGACGATGGCGCGCAGGCGGGTGAGGCGCAGGTACGCACGTTGCTGAGCGGACGCGATCTCGTCCACCAGCTCTTCCGTTGCAGCTGCCCAGACCTCGCCAAGGTCGACCGAATCGGCCACCGCCGCGCCACCCCCATCACCGACCGGTTCCCCGGTGGCCTTGTCCGGCATTCCGCCCTTGCCCCGCCGTCACCCCATCGGGCGACGGACCGGCTTTCTGACCCTGCACGTCAGACGTGCTGAGCGTGCATGGCACCACCGGCTTATCCACAGGTTATCCACAACCTGTGCGGTGTCGGCGGTCGCTCCCCGGCCGGATGGGTCTGCAGACTCCCTTCGAGCCTGCGCTGGCGCGGAAAAACAGGCTCACCGTGCCGAACGATTCACCGCCTCGTCCGGTTTTGCCGGGGTCCACCGTCGTGCCCGGTCCTGCGGACCTTGCACAGGGCGGTCGGCGACAGCGCTGGAAACCAGCAAACGGGCACGCTAACAGCGTGGTGGTTCCCGCATCAACCGGCGGTCCCCGGGCGCGGCAGACCTGGCACGAAAAGATTCACTCCGTACGCGGAACGTGCAGTGTGAGTGACGGAACCTACCGTATGTCGGCGTGCCGCCCGGGAAATGGTTGACCGTCCAGGGGCCGCTGCGTAGGGTCGGGCGGTTGCTCCGCCGCGTTCTGCTAAAGTGGCGTCTTGCAGCTGATGCCCCCTGGACGTCGCCAGACGACGTCGTAGTTCGAAGACGGAGTTCTGACGTGAGCAAGCGCACTTACCAGCCGAACAACCGCCGGCGCGCCAAGACCCACGGCTTCCGGCTGCGCATGCGCACCCGTGCGGGCCGTGCCATCCTGTCCGGCCGCCGCACCAAGGGCCGTGCCAAGCTGTCGGCCTGAGCCGACCCTTGGCCGGGCCCGAATGCACAGGTAATTAGTCGTGCTGGCCGCGGCGCAGCGTGTGCGGCGCAGCGCGGAGTTCACCGCGGTGTTCCGTGGTGGCCGTCGTGCCGGCCGCGGGTCCGTGGTCGTCCACCTGCTTCTCGACGAGCCGGCGCAAGCCTTCCAGGCGCGCGCCGGCTTTGTCGTGTCCAAGGCGGTCGGCAACGCCGTGGTCCGCAACAAGGTCCGCCGCAGGCTGCGGCACCTGGTCCGACCACGGCTCGCGTCGTTGCCCGCCGGTGCCGTCCTGGTGGTGCGTGCCCTGCCGGCCGCCGCCTCCGCGTCGTTCGAGACGCTCGCCACCGACCTCGATGCGGCCCTCGCCGCCGCTCGGTCGCCGAGGCGACGCCGATGACACGCCTTGCCCGTCTGCTGACGGTGCCCATCGTCGCGTACCGTCGGTATGTGAGCCCGGCGCTGCCGGCTCGCTGCCGGTTCTACCCCTCGTGCAGCGCGTACGCCCAGGAGGCGCTCGCGAAGCACGGCGCGCTCCTCGGGATCGGCCTGGCGATCAGGCGGCTGCTGCGGTGCCACCCCTTCCACCCCGGTGGGTACGACCCCGTGCCCGAGTCGACCCGTCACCGTCCTGCCGATGTGACTGGAGCCTGAATTGAGTCTCGACTGGATCTACTACGCCATTTCGTGGATCCTCCTGCGCTGGCACGACCTGTGGGACACCATCGGCGTCTCGGACGGCCGGGTTCTCGGCACCAACTGGGCCTGGATCCTGTCGATCGTCTTCCTGGTGGTGACGCTGCGCGTCATCCTCTTCCCCGTCTTCGTCAAGCAGATCAAGTCCCAGCGGGCGATGCAGGCGCTGCAGCCCAAGGTGAAGCAGCTGCAGGAGAAGCACAAGGGTGACAAGGAATCGCTCCAGAAAGAAATGATGGAGCTCTACAAGACCGAGAAGGCCAACCCGCTCATGGGCTGCCTCCCGATGTTCTTGCAGATCCCCGTCTTCCTGGGCCTGTTCCACGTCCTGCGCCGGCTGAGCCCGGACAACCAGGGCACCACGCTCTACGGCTGGACCTCGGAGCAGTTCTACGACGCGACGCACTCGGCGCTGTTCACCGCGCCGCTGCCCGCGAAGTTCGGCTCGTCCGCGGCGGAGCTCTCCAGCCTCGGTGCCTCCAGCGGCATCACGGTCAAGATCATCGCCGGCATCCTGGTCCTGATCATGATGGCCACGACCTACCTCACCAGCCGCCAGATGATCCTCAAGACCGGCTGGGCCGAGGACCCGCAGCAGAAGATGATCCAGCGCCTGATGCTCTACGGCATCCCGCTCTCGCTGCTGGTCTCCGGCGCGCTGTTCCCGATCGGCGTGGTCATCTACTGGGTCACGAACAACCTGTTCAGCCTCGGGCAGCAGCAGTGGGTGCTGCGCAAGTTCCCGCCGCCGCAGATGGCAGGCAAGCCCGGCTCGACCTCGACGGCCCGCCCGGCCGCCGGCAAGAACGGCGCCAAGAGCCCGGTGCAGCCGGCGAAGCAGGGTCTGTTCGGCCGCAAGCAGGCGCAGCCCGAGCCGCAGGCCCCGGTCGTCGACACCAAGGCCCTGGCGCCGAAGCCCGGTGCCAAGCCGGTGAACCCCAAGAAGGGTGCACGGCCCGCCAACAAGCCCAAGGGTTGATGCGGCAGCGGCTCGGACCCTCGGTCCGGGCCGCGCGCGGCCCCTCAGGGGTGGCGACACAGACCTCCCCGATCCCGGTGATGGTTCCCACCGGGATCGGGAAACAGCGGACCGCGCAGGTCCGGCCCGAGAGTACGGAGATGAGACCGTGACCGACACCAGCACGCCCAGCGCCGAGGAGACGGCCGCCACCGCCGCCACCGCCGAAGAGGCCGGTGCCGACGAGACGAAGAAGCCGGAAACCGTCACGTCCGACTCGGACCTGTTCAAGCAGAGCGAGGTCGCGGCGGACTACATCGAGGGCCTGCTCGACATCCTCGACTACGACGGCGACATCGACGAGCTCGTCTCCGCGGGCCGGCCGATGGTCGAGGTCGTCGGCGGGCGCCTGCAGCCCCTCGTCGGCCAGCGTGGCGCCACCCTGGAGGCGCTGCAGGAGCTGACCCGGCTCGCGATCTTCCGCGCGACCGGTTCTCCCAGCCGCCTCCTGCTGGACATCGGCGGCTACCGCGCCACCCGGCGCAAGGAGTTGACCGCCGTCGCGCGCAACGCGGTGGAGAAGGTCAAGGAGCACGGCGACGCCGTCCGGCTCGAGCCGATGTCGGCGTTCGAGCGCAAGTGCGTGCACGACGTCGTCAACGCCATCTCCGGGGTGGAGAGCGAGTCCGAGGGTGTCGAGCCGAACCGGCGCATCGTGGTCCGGCCGGCGGACTGAGCACACAGATGACAGACCCTCGCCACGGCGTGGGAGACAGCGGCCCGGGTGCTTCGACGCCCGGGCCGTCTGCTTCTCACCGCTCCTCCTCTCCCGTGTCCGCCGAGCCCCGAGCTCGGGCGCCCCTGCCCGAGCCGGTGTCCGGTGAGTCGGTGCGGGTGCCTCCCGCGGAACACCTGGCGGCCGCAACCC
>CAKUMG010000459.1 GCA_934667465.1 uncultured Actinoplanes sp.
TTCCGGGGTCGAGTGCTTCGCCGGGGTCATGAGCGACCCGTCCCCGTGGGCCGGCGTCTGGATCGCGGAGGACGTCGAGCTCATCGCGCAGGGCGTACGCAGCGGCTCGTGGGTGGACGGCACGCTGGGCGTGGTCGGCTTCGGCCTGGACGGGCTGGCGCTGGCCTCCGATCCGGTCGGCGCGCTCCTCCAGTACGGCGTCGCCTGGCTGATCGAGCACGTGAAGCCGCTGTCGGAGGCCCTGGACTGGCTCGCCGGTGACCCCGGGCAGATCGCCGGACACGCCCGGGCGTGGCGCACCGTCAGTGAACGCCTGACAGACGAGGCGGAGAACCTGTTGCGCGCCGTCCGCTGGGACGTCGGCGAGTGGACCGGCGCGGCGGGCGACGCGTACCGGGACCACACCGGCCGGCGCGCAGACAGGGTGCGCATTCTCGCGCGGGCCTCCGAGGGCATGGCGCTGATGGTCGAGGGCGCGGGCATGCTGATCGGCACCGTCCGCATCATGGTCCGCGATGCCGTCGCGACCGTGGTCTCCCGGCTCATGGTCTATGCGGGCGAGGTGGCCGCGTCCCTGGGCACCGCCACGCCGCTCGTGATCGGGCAGGTCTCGTCGCTCTGCGCCTCGTGGGCCGGGAAGATCGCCCGCTGGCTGCGGCAGCTTCTCGCCAGCCTGCGACATCTGGGCAGCGCGATTGAGCAGTTGGGCGCCCGGATCCGGGAGCTGCGCGCCCTGCGCCGCGGCGAGGAGACCGCGGACCTCATGGGGAGGCGCTCCGACTGGGCCGCTCGGCACCCCGCAGATCATCCCCGTCCGCCGAACCGCACCCCGGACGATTATCTGGCCGGCGGCGATCCGGTCTTCCACAGGCCGACGAGCACTGCCGTCGGTTACGACTCCAAGACGATGATGAATTTCGACAAAGTGCTGCCGGAGCCGGGTTTCCACGATGTCGTGGTGCATGGCGAGCGGAATGGGCTCGTGCGGCCCGGCGTCGTGGGCGAGGACGGCGCCGACTATCCGTCGAAGTTCACGCACCCGAACCAGATCGCCGAAGCGGTGCGCGGCAATCCGCATTACTCCGGTGGACCGGTACGGCTCGTCGCCTGTCACGGCGGTACCGTGGACCCGGCCGCAGGAGCCCTTCCCGCCGGGCAGGAATTGGCGAACTCCTTGGGCGTACCGGTCAAGGCGCCGACCGATGCCGTCGGGGTCGCGAAGTACGATCCGGAACCGCAGACGCCTTTCATCCGGGACGGTGGCACCTGGGTGACCTTCACTCCGACGATCGCTGGATGGTGAGCCCGATGGTGAGGACAGCGGGGATGTTCGTCGAGCTGGGCCAGGGCTTCCACCCCGATCCGGAGCTGAGGATCAGGGACCACATCGCGCCCGATCCGTTGCGCGACGCGGACCGCGTCGTGGCCTATCTGCGGGCCGGGCACGGGCTGATCGACATGATGGACCTCGAGGACGACCCGCTCGACCCGGCGCGGCAGGTCATGAACGGGAGTTCGATCCTGACCGACGGCGAGTGGTTGTGGCGCTACGACTTCGCCTATTACGTGAGCCGCCACCGGGTCGTGGTTCCCGAGGAGTTCCTCGCGGTTATCCGGGCGCGGCACTACATCGTGCCGGACGTATCGGTCGAGCGGTTGATCGCGCTGACGCCCGACGCGAAAAGGTTCGCGTTCGGGCTTGGCGGTGGCGTCCCGCCCGGCTGAGCGGCGGCGCGGTCAGGTGAGGGCGGGCCGCGCCGCCGCCGGGGGTGGTCAGCCGTTGATCTCGTCGCGCCAGGCGAGCCAGGTGCGGAGGTCGGAGAGGTCGTGCTCCGGCCCGGACGTGCTGACGTTGAAGAGGGTGACGCCCTGGTCGAGGTAGGCGCGCCCCGCCTCGGCCGGGCTGCCGGAGACCGCGACGGAGAGTTCGATGTCGCCGAAGTCGCGGCCGACGTCGGCGCAGTGTTGCTTGAGGATGCCGGCCTTGCGTTCGACGGTTTCGACGTCGCCGAAGCTGTGCCAGATGTCGGCGTGCTTGGCCACCAGGCGGAGGGTCTTCTTCTCGCCGCCGCCGCCGATGAGGACGGGGATCTTGCGGGTGGGCGCCGGGTTGAGCTTGGCCCAGCGGGATTCGATGCGGGGCAGCGATTCCGCGAGGTCGTCGAGGCGGCCGCCGGCGGTGCCGAACTCGTAGCCGTACTCCTGGTAGTCCTTCTCGAACCAGCCGGAGCCGATGCCCAGCAGCAGCCGGCCGTTGCTGATGTGGTCGACGGTGCGGGCCATGTCGGCGAGCAGTTCGGGGTTGCGGTAGCTGTTGCAGGTGACCAGGGCGCCGATCTCCACGCGCGTGGTCTGCTCGGCCCAGGCGGCGAGCATGGTCCAGCACTCGAAGTGCAGGCCCTCCGGTTCGCCGTACAGCGGGTAGAAGTGATCCCAGTTGAACAGGATGTCGGCGCCGAGCTCCTCGGCCTCGGCGGCGGTGCGGCGGATGGTCTCGTAGTCGGCGTGCTGGGGCTGGATCTGCACGCCGATGCGGACGGGCCTCGAAGTCATGGTCGCAGCGTAACCGGATCATTACTGATGGGCAGCCGTACGCAGGCCGCGGTGCCCCGCGGCTGCCGTCCGGTCAGCGTGACGGTGCCGTCGTGCCGGCGCACGATGGCGCGGACCCGGCTCAGCCCGAGGCCGCTTCCGGTGGTGCCCTGGTGGCGGACGTTGCCGGCCCGGTAGAAGCGGTCGAACACCCGGTCGGTCTCGCCCGTGGGGATGCCGATGCCCTCGTCCGTGATGGTCAGTTCCGCGGCGCCGTCGACGACGGCGAGCCGGACCCGCACCTCGCCGCCGGGGCTGCTGTATTTGACGGCGTTGGAGAGCAGGTCGTCGACGACCTGGCGGAGGCGGGCGGCGTCGCCGCGGACGACGGGGCGCTCGGACAACTCGGCGACGACGCGACGACTGTCCCCCAGGAAGAGCAGAGCGGAGGCGACCACGGTCGCCAGGTCGACATCCGTGATCGTGAGCGGCACGTGCCCGCCGTCGAGGCCGGCGAGGTCCAGCAGGGTGTCGACCGTGCTGCACAGCGCCGCCGCGTTGCGTTCGATGACCCGGACCATCTGCCGCTCGTCGTCGCTCAGATGGCCGGGCTCCTCGCCGAGGATCGTGGTGTTGGCGCTGATCGAGGTCAGCGGGGTGCGCAGCTCGTGGCCGACCAGGTCGATGAAGTCGTCCTTGGCGCGGTCGAGCTGCCGGGCGAGGTCGGCCGCGCGGAGCAGCGCCACGAACACCGCGACCTGGGCGGCGACGCCGTCGAGGAGCAGCATGAGCAGGTCCTCGTGGGGTTCGGGGACGCCGGCGTAGCAGGTGAGGACGCCGAGCATCGTGCCGCCGTCGTGGACGGGGACGGCCAGCACCGTACGGATGCCCGGTGCGGGCGAGGCGTCCGGCACCCAGACCGTGCTCCCCGTGGCCCAGACCCGCCCGGTGATGCCGGCGCCCTTGACGACGGTGCGGTCCGCCAGGTGGTCCAGCCCGGAGCCGGGTGCGCTCCAGTGCCCGGCGAGCCGCAGGTCGTCGGTGGCCTCGTCGATGAGCCACAGTTCCGCGTGGGGCCAGTCCAGCGTCGTGCAGACGGCCTCCAGGACCCCGGGCGCCGCCTCGGCCGCGGTCGTCGCGGCGGTCAGGACCCGGGAGACGACCTGGTGGCAGCGGCGGAACCGGGCCGCGCGCCGGGCGGCGGTGACCTCGTGGGCCACCTCGACCGCACCCCACGAGTGCCCGTCCGGGCCGGTGATCGGCCGGGCCTGCGCGGCGAAGGTGCGGTCGGGCAGGCCCGGGGCGCGGAGCAGCAGCTCGGTCTCGACCCGCGGCTCCCCGGCGAGGGCGCGCATCAGGGGCATGCGCTCCCAGGTCATCGGGGTGCCGTCGGGGTGGGCCAGCGCGGCGACGGCGGCGGCGTGCTGGTCCGGGGTCAGCGCGCCGTCGAGGGGCAGGCCCGCGGACTCCCGGAGGGCCCGGTTCACCAGGGCCACGTGCCCGTGCTCGTCGCAGGCCATGACGCCGACCGAGAGGCTGTCCAGCAGGGCGTGGAGCAGCTCGCTCTCCCAGCCGGCGACGTGGCTGTCGGGGGAATCCATTACCCGCGAATCCCCGGATCGGAATCCGCGTAAACCGGATAATAGGGTCAAACCTGAGGCGGTGCGAAGAACTCCAGCGCGATCCCGTCGGGGTCTCTGACTGAGAGGCCCGATCCGTAGGTCGTCACGGCCGCGCCTCGTACACGATGTTGAACGGGGTCTCCGCGACCCGGCGGAAGCCGCTGAACCCGGCGTCGCCGGCGAGCTTGCGCAGCGGGCCCTCCCCGGCCTGCGCGCCGAGCGCGTAGCCGCCGCGCTGCGAGAGCGCATTGGGCACGCACAGGAACGTGGAGAAGTTGTAGTAGACCCGGCCGACGGGGTTCATGTTGTCGGCGACGGTGTCACCCGCGTACGGCTCGACAATCATCCAGGTGCCGTCGCCGGCGAGCGTCTCGCGGATGTGCATGGCGGCGCCGAGCGGGTCGCCCATGTCGTGCAGCGAGTCGAACGTGGTCACCAGGTCGTACGGGCCGCCGCTGTAGGAGTCCGCGCCGGCCACCTCGAACGTGATCCGGCTGTCCTCGTACGCGCGGGCGTGGTCGATCGATCCGGCGTGGTAGTCCGAGCCGGTGAACTGCGACTGCGGATAGTGCGCCGCCATCAGCAGGGTGGAGGCGCCGTGCCCGCACCCGACGTCGGCGACGCGGGCGCCCCGGCGCAGCTTCTCCTCGACGCCGTCCAGCGCCGGGAGCCACGAGGTCATCAGGTTCGCCGTGTAGCCCGGGCGGAAGAACCGCTCACAGCCGGAGAACACGTCGTCGGTGTGCTGGTGCCAGCCGAGCCCGTCACCCGTACGGAACGCGTCGGTGATCCGCGGCACCGCCTGCAGCGACCCGAGGGCCAGCTGGAAGGCGCCCGGGGCGAAGACCGCGCCGTCCGGGTTCGTCAGCGCGAACGCCTGCTCCTCGGTCATCGAGTAGCGGTCGCCGTCCGGGTCGTACTCGACGTAACCGCCGGCCGCCTGGCCGCGCAGCCACTCCTCGACGTAGCGCGCGGCGGTGCCGGTCCGCGCGGCGAGCTCGGCGGGCCGCTGCGGCTTCTCGGCGAGGGCCTGGTAGAGGCCGAGCCGGTCGCCGACGACGACATTGCCCGCCGCCACCGTCGCGCCGAGATCGCCGACGAAGCGGTGCAGGAAGTCCATCAGTTTGTCCTGGTCGATTGCCATGTCACTCCTCAAGGAGAAAAACTTCGACACCGCCAGGGGTACGCGGTGAGCACCGCGCCGGGGATCCGTAGGCGCTACCTATCTCGGGCCGGTGGCACACCGAGCTCGGCCGCGCGCGCCGCCGCCTCGCGACGGTTGCGCAGCCCGAGCTTGGTGAGCACCGCCGCGACGTGGGCGTCCACCGTACGGACCGACAGCACCAGCCGTTCGGCGATGTCCGCATTGGTCAGCCCGTCCCCGAGCAGCCGCAGCACCTCCAGCTG
>CAKUMG010000460.1 GCA_934667465.1 uncultured Actinoplanes sp.
GGGCCGGAGCCCTGGCCGGGGCCGGACGTGGGGCCGGAGCCCTGGCCGGAGCGGCTGTCGGGAGCGGGACTGCGGGCGGGGGCGGGGTGGCGGCTCGTGCGGGCGGGGCGGCGGGCCGTTCCGGCAGGGCCACCGCGATGCGCTCCCCGCCGATGACGCGGCTCCCCGCGATGCCCGCGGGCTGCTCGCCGGCGTCGCCATACGGCCGACCGAGCCGCTCGCTGTGCCGGCGGAATTTGCCCACGCGCGCCGGACCAGATGCTCATGACGGAATTTATCGCGCTCCGCCGAATGGGTTCGCGACCTTGATCGATCGCGCATTCCGGCCACCACCGGCGCCGAGAACATCTGCAACTGCCCCATGCCGTCAATTGTCCCGCCGTTGCGCGGGAAACAGCAACTCGGATGGGCAGTTCAATGTGCCAAAATTGTCTGGCTGAGCGTGACGGGATGCTGCCTTTCGGTCAACAGTGCGCCTTTGAGTCGCTTCCCGTCGGCTGCGGGCACGATGTCATTCCGGCTGGCGCTCGGTCAGCCGGTCGTGGCGCTGCTTGACCGCCTGCGGGCTGTTCAACCCCATCCCCCGGGCGATCGCCTGCCACGTCAGCTCCCGCCCCCGCGCCGCGTTGAGCAGCCCGAGCTCGAGCTGGTCCACCTCGGAGCGAACATGTGCCATCAGGGTGAGCGCCGCCATCAGGTCCTCGTCGTCCACCGAGGGCTCCCCGGCCCCGGCCGCGACCGATCCGAGCGCCAGCCCGAGCACGAGCCGCACCGCCTCGTGCGGCTCGGCGGCCGTGGGGTGCACGGCCCGGCGCCGCTGCTCCTCCGTGGCGGCGTGCCGCTCCACGATTCGGGTTAGTGCCGCCCACTGCCGTTGCGCGGACTCCGCCGCCGATGTCGTCGTCATGCGCTCACTTCATCACCTCAACGAAACGTTGTCAACGAAATGTTGATGGAAGGAAGGGCACGTGACGGTAACTTGAGTAGCAACCAAATGGTTGCTACAAGGAGGCGGGCATGGCACTTCCCGATCGGATCGAGCGCACCCTCGAGCTGCCCCACCCGCCCGAGCGCGTCTGGGCCGCCCTCACCACCGCGGAGGGGCTCGGCACCTGGTTCGGGCACCGGGCGGAAGTGGATCTGCGGGTCGGCGGCAAGATCTTCCTGGCCTGGGACAGCGGCGACACCGCGGAGCTGACCGTCGAGCGGGTCGAGGCGCCGCGGGTGTTCGGCTACACGTGGGCGATCAGCGGTCTGCCCGCGGGAGATCCGCGGCGCACCCGGGTGGTGTTCACTGTGGAGCCCGCCGGCAGTGGGGCCGTCCTGGCCGTGGTGGAGACCGGGTTCGGGCAGGTGGAGGATGCCGGCGCGCACGAGACGGCGTACGGCGGCAATGTCCAGGGGTGGAAGAGCGAGCTCGGCGAACTCGCCGGGTACCTCGATGGGCGTTCCTGACCCCGAGGCGGTCGCGCAGGAAGTCTTCGCGGCGCTCGCCGACCCGACCCGGCGGGCGATCCTGGCGGAGCTGTCGGCGGCCGGGCCCGCCACCGCCACCGACCTGGGCGCGCGGTTGCCGGTCAGCCGGCAGGCCGTCGCCAAACATCTCGGGCTGCTGTCCGAGGCCGGGCTGGTGGTGGCCGAGCCGGGGGAGCGGCGCCGGGTCCGCTACCGCCTCGACACGGCCTCGATGCGGGTGGCGCAGCAGTTCCTCGCCGCGCTGGCCCGCGACTGGGACGGCCCCCTCGCGGCCCTGCGGCAGAGTTTGGAGACGCCATGACGTTGCCCGAAGTCGTCACACGAGCGAAGGAGACGCCATGACATTGCCCGAGCTCGTCAGGCGAGCAAACGAGACGTCATGACGCTGCCCGAGGTCGTCACGCGCGCGGAGTGGCTCGCCGCGCGCAAGGAGCTGCTGCGCCGCGAGAAGGAGCTGACCCGGGCGCGGGACCGCCTCAACGCCGACCGTCGCCGGCTGCCGATGGTGCGGGTGGAGAAACTGTACGTGTTCACGGGTCCCACCGGCGCCGCAGGCCTGCTCGACCTCTTCGCGGGCCGGGAGCAGCTGGTGGTGCACCACTTCATGTTCGCGCCCGAGTGGGAGCACGCCTGTCCGAGCTGCTCGTCGGCCGCGGACGGGATCGCCGGACCGCGGCAGCTGCACGCGCGGCGCACGACCGCGCCGGCGACGAGGTGTTCCACACGTACTCCACGTTCGGGCGCGGGATCGAGGAGTTCCACCACGGCTACCCGTACCTCGATCTCACCCCGCTCGGCAGGCAGGAGGAATGGGAGGAACCGTGCGGCCGGGCCGTCCCGCTCGGACGGCAGGCGGGCGGTCCCGGGCTGCGGCTCCCGGACGATTACGCCGATTGACCATGGTTTGTCATGTGTCCTTCATGACCTTGTGCTTGCTTCGCCATCTGGCCGGGTAACGCTGGAGATGGTCCGGCTCTGTGGGGCCGGCCGGGAAGGAAGTGCTGTGAGCGAGCGGCTGTCGCTGCAAGTCATGGACGGTGTCTCCCTGGTGCGCGTGGCGGGGGACCTGGATCTGGAGTTGTTGCCCGCGCTGCGCGAGGTGCTGCAGGAGGCCCTGGAGCCGCACCCGTGGGTGATCGTCGACCTGTCCGGAGCCGGCATCCTCGAGTCGGTCGGGCTGAGCCCGCTGCTGGTGGCGTGTCAGGCGGCGCGCCGCGAGGGCGGGGATCTGCTGCTGGCGAACCCCGCGCCGATCGTGCGGACCGTGTTGCGGGCGGCGCGCCTGCAGGAAATGTTCCCGGTCCACGACACCGTTCCGCAGGCCATGACCGCCGCGTTCGCGGCCGTCCGGGAACGCGAGGCCGCTACGATCGCTGTGTGACAGCGATCACAGGGCCGCCAGAACCATCGCGGCGGTCCCGTCGTCTACCCGGGTGGAAATCGGCGCAGTTCCGCGCCGCCGACCCCCTGGAGGAGACGATGATGCGTGCGGTGAGCGCGGCCGAGACGGCCCCCACCACCCATGCCTGGGCGGTGCACGCCGAGGGCCTGCGGGTCAAGGCGGGCCGGCACCTGGCTGTCGACGGGCTCGACCTGGCCCTCGGCACCGGCGTGCACGGCCTGCTCGGCCCGAACGGTGCCGGCAAGACCACGCTGATGCGGGCGCTGGCCACGGTCCTGAAGCCGGCCGGCGGGCAGCTCAGCCTGCTGGGCCAGCCCGTCGGCGGCGCGGACCTGCGGCGCGTACGGCGGAGTCTGGGTTATCTTCCGCAGCACTTCGGCTTCTATCCGCGCTTCACCGTGCGCGAGTTCGTCGAATACATGGCGTGGCTCAAGGAGATGCCCAAGGCGAACGTCGCCGGGGCCGTGCAGCGGGCCGTCGACCGGGTCGGGCTGACGGCCAAGGCCGACGCCAAGCTCAAGACGCTGTCCGGCGGCATGCTGCGCCGGGCGGGCATCGCGCAGGCGATCGTCAACGATCCCGAGGTGCTGCTGCTCGACGAGCCGACCGTCGGCCTCGACCCCGAGCAGCGCCTCGACTTCCGCGAGCTGCTGCGCGACATCGGCACCGACAGCTGCGTGCTCGTCTCCACCCACCTGGTGGAGGACGTGGTCGCCGCCTGCTCCGAGGTCGTGCTGATGAGCGAGGGCAGGATGGTCTTCCAGGGCACGCCGGAGAGCCTGGTCGCGCAGGGCGACGAGAGCCACGCCGGCGACAGCCCCGCGGAGCGCGGCTACTCGGCGCTGCTGCGCCGGCACCGCGCGGGCGACGGCCGGTGAGGCGCATCCTGGGCCTGGAGCTGCGGCGGTCCGCGGCGCCCGGCATCCTGCTCGTGCTGCTCGCGACAGGCCTGATCATGGCGTACGTCGCCACGTCGCGGTGGGCCCCGAGCTGGATGTCGCTGGCCATGGTGCAGCGTGAATACCTGATCCTGCTGTGGCCGCTAGCGCTTGCGGCCGGTGCCTGGCAGGGGCGCCGGGAGGGTAAGTCCAAGGTCGGGGAGCTTTTCGCCGGCACGCCCCGCCCTGCGGCTCAGCGGATGCTGCCGACCGCCGGGGCGCTGGCGATCGCGGTGGTGGGCGCCTACGTGGCGATGGCGGCGGCCGGCGCGCCCATGCTGGTGATCGGCAACGCCGAGTACCTGCCGGCCGAGGTGTTCGCCGTCGCGGCCGTCGGTGCGCTCGCGATGATCGCGGCGGTCTGGATCGGCCTGGCGGTCGGCCGGTCGGCGCCGAACCTGTGGACCGCACCCGCCCTCGGCGTCGCCGGGCTCGGCCTCATCCTGCTCGTGCCCGTGCTCGCCGGGGACCGCGTCTGGTACAGCCAGATCCTCGCCCCGTCGTACGGCATGGGCGTCTACACCGACTATCAGACGATCGACAACCGGGTCAGCGCCGCGCAGGCGATCTGGCTCGTGGCCCTCGCCGGGACCGGACTGGTGCTGCTGATGACCGGTTCCTGGCGGACCCGGCTCGCAGCGCTGCTGCCCGTGGCGCTGGGCCTCGCCGCCGCGGTCGCCGTCGTCCCGCGCAGCCCCGACGGTGTGCGCAACCCGATCGACCGGGTCGCCCAGGAACTGGTCTGCTCCGACGGCACCCCCGAGGTCTGCGTGAGCCGGGTCCATTCCGGACTGCTGCCCGAGGCCACGACCCTGGGCCGGCGCGCCCTGGGCCTGCTGGCCAAGGTGCCCGGCACGCCGACCGTCGTGCACGAGGACACCACGACGTACCTCCCGCTGACCCTGCCGCCACGCAACGACGACGTCGTGCTGATGGACGTGCGGACCACCGGGAACGGCAGGATCGCGGACGAGCGGCTCACGCTGATGAACATGCTCCAGGGCGCGGGCGCCCGCAACCCCGCCTGCGAGAGCGGTGGCGACTTCGAGGCCGAGCGCGCCGCCGCGTGGTGGCTGCTGGGCGCTGAGCCGATCCCGGAGATGAAGCTCGACACCAGCATCTTCGAGATGGACCCGGCGACCGACACCAGAATCCTCGAGCTCTGGCGGGGCCTCGAGAAGCTGCCGGAGCAGGAGGCTGCCGCCCGGCTCGCCGAGCTGCGCCGCGGGCTGCTGGCCTGCGAGGACGTCACCGGCGTGCTCACCCGGAGCGCCTCGTGAGGTGGCTGACGCTCTACCTGCGCTCGCGGCGGGTCCCGATGGCCGCGGCCCTGATCGCCGGCATCGCGGTGCTGATGTGGGCCGCGTGGGACCTGTCCTCCAAGACCCGCGAGGTCGGGTTCCCGCTGCTGATCCTGACGGTCCTGCTGATGGTCGCGGCGGTGTCGGCCACCCTGGCCGGCCCGGACGACGCCCTGGAACGCACCGCCGCCCTGCCGTGGGCCCGGCGCCGGGCGGTGCACGTCCTGGCCGCGCTGGCGCTCATCGCGGGCCTGCTGCTGCTCACGCTCGTCACCGGGGCGCGGTTCACCCCGTACGGTGTCGTCCTGCGCGACGCGGCCGGGCTGCTCGGCCTGACCGCCCTGGGCGCGGCCACGATCGGCGCCGCGAAGTCCTGGTTCCTGCCGCTGGGCTGGACGATGATCGCTGTCGTCTACCCCCTGCAGGGCCGCTGGGGCG